>CAMLNE010000065.1 GCA_946481265.1 uncultured Panacagrimonas sp.
CATGCCCGACATCATGCAGGAGCCGATCATGGCCAGGACGATCACGCCGCCCAGCAGCAGCGCGTCCGCATTGCCGCCGCGGCTGGCGGTCCACCACATCGCGATGCCGGCGACCAGGCCGGTGAACAGCCCGTTGATCGCGCCCAGCATGACCTCCTTGCGCACCAGCCCGCCCACCGCGAATTTCTCGATGTCGCCCAGCGTGATGCCGCGCAGGGTGATCGCCAGCGCCTGGCAGCCGGTGTTGCCGCTCTGGCCGGCGAGGATCGGCAGGAAGGCGGCGAGCGCGACGATCTGGGTGATCGTGCCCTCGAACATGCTCACCACGAAACCGGCGAGAAAGGCGCTCAGCAGGTTCACCTGCAGCCAGGGATGGCGCATGCGGAACGCCGCCCAGAAGCTGGTGGCCAGCCGCTCCTCCTTGTCCACGCCGACCATCTGGCCCGACTGCGCGCTGATCTCCACCGCCTGGCGTTCGAACAGCCGCCAGCCGCGCACCAGGCCCACCACGTGCCGCTCGCCATCCACCACCGGGTAGACCGGGTAGTGACGGTGCAGCGCAGCCTTGATCGCCTCGCCTGCCTGCATGTCCACCGGGATGCAGAACGGATCCGGCAGCATCACCTCGGCCAGGGTCTCGCCCGGCTCGGCCAGCAGCAGGTCGCGGATCACCACCATGCCGATGAGCCTTTCGTCGGAATCGGTGATGTAGAGATAGGTGATCTGCTGAGGCGTGGGATGGGCGCGCAGGAACGCGATGGCGCGCTCCACCGTGGTCGCCGCCGGCAGCAGGGCCAGCGCCGGTTCCATCATCTCGTGCACCGTGCCTTCGACCGCCTCGGCCAGCTCCTGCGCCGCCTGCCGGCGCAGTTCGGCGGGGAGATGGAGCTGGATGCGATCGGCCAGCTCCGAGGGCAGCTCGGCAAGCGCCTCGCCGACGCGCTCCGGCGTCTCGCGGCTGAGCAGCTCGGCGGCATCCAGCGGCACACGCGCGCGAACCGCGCGGACCAGCCGGGCCAGGTCGGCCTGATCGGAGGACTCGGTCATCGGCGTCTCGGGGTCCGGCGGGGCGGGCCTGAATCATGTTCGCCGGACTGCGCGGGTGACAAGCGGGAAAGCGCGCTGCATGCGATGCCCGATCCGGCCGCGTTCGCCGGCCCGGATCGGCCGGCTTCCGCCGCGGTCTGGCGGCTGCACGACGGCTGGCACAATGGCCCGGACTCAACGCCGCGCCGCCCCGATGGCCGAACCGCTCTACTACGACTTCTCGCAGCTGTTCGACGCCGACGAGTACCTCTATTTCATGGAGGACACGCTGCGCGCCGAGAACACGGCGGCACAGGTCGACTTCATCGAACGGGCGCTGGCCCTGCACCCCGGCCAGCGCGTGCTGGACCTGGGCTGCGGCCACGGCCGGCACGCCATCGCGCTGGCACGGCGGGGATACCGCGTGACCGGCGTCGACCTGTCGGAGAGCTTCCTGGGCGTGGCACGTGCCGACGCGCGGGCCGCCGGTGTCGAGGTGGACTTCGTGCACGGCGACATCGGCGCCTTCGAGGCGCGCGAGGCATTCGACGCGGTGGTCTGCCTGTTCGATGCCTTCGGCTTCTTCGATGACGCCCACTGCCTGCGCATCCTGCGCAACGCGCACGCGGCCCTGGCGCCGGGCGCAGCGCTGCTGCTGGACCTGTGCACGCGGGAGTGGATGCTGCGCCAGCCGCCGGCGACGGTGGTCGACAAGGGCAATGGCGACCTGATGATCGACCGTCAGCAGTTCGATCTCGAAAGCAGTCGGCTGGTGGACCGGCGCACGACGCTGCGCGGCAACACGCGGCGCGACCTGATGTTCTCCGTGCGCCTGTTCGCCTTCACCGAGATCCGCAGCCTGATGGCGATGGCCGGGCTCGGGATCGCGTCCACCTTCGGTGGATTCGACGGTGCCCCCCTGTCGCCCGACCGGCCGCGCACCCTGGTGGTCGCAAGGAAACCCGCCGCCTGAGGGCGGCGGGAAATGCCGGCGCCGGCGGATTCAGCGAGCGTCGAACGCCGGCATCACGTGCTGGCTGAACAGTTCCACCGATCGGGTCACCTGCTCCAGGCTCAGGTCACCGAACGCGAACCAGGACACCAGGTAGCTCATCGTGGTGCGCTCGGCTTCGGCCAGTACGAAGTTGCGCACGGTTTCCGGCGAGCCGGCGATGCCGTTGCCGACCGCCTCGACCTCGTCCCAGGTCTCCGGATAGAGCGCGGCGATCGGCGGGTAGGCGATGCGCACCGAGGTGCCGTTGTCGCGCCACAGCCGGTCGAAGCTGTCGACCCAGCGTGCGTAGGCCCGTCGCGCGAGTTCCTTGGCCTCGCGGTCGGTGTCGGCCACCACCACGTGGCGACTCATGCCGATCAGCGGCAGGCGGTCCGCCGGCTTGCCCAGCTTCGCCCACTCGGCGCGGTAACGCTGCGCGATGTGGCGCGCGCCCTCGTCCAGCGCCAGCGTGACGATGTTGACGTCGTGCGCGGCGGCCCAGGCGGTGGTGTCGGGCGTCAGGATGCCGTACCAGAGTTCGGGATGCGGCTGCTGCAGCGGCTTGAGCGTCATCGGCACGTTCTCGTACTGGTAGTGCCGCCCCTTGAACGTGACCCGCTCCTCGTGCAGGCCCTGCATCAGGACCTCGAAGGCTTCGGTGTACATCTCCTGGACCTTGGACAGGTCGACGCCGAACAGCTTGAGTTCGTGCGGCGATACGCCGCGCCCGACGCCGAGCATGAGCCGTCCGCGGCTCAGGTGATCGAGCATGCAGACCTCCTCGATCAGGCGCAGCGGGTGGTACATCGGCAGCATGTACACCAGCGGCCCGATGCGGATGCGCCGGGTGCGCTGTGCCACCGCCGACAGCAGCACGCTGGGCGACGGCGCAAAGCCCAGTGGCGTGCCGTGGTGTTCGGCCACGTGGTAGCCGTGCAGGCCGCAGCGGTCATAGACCTCGGCCAGTCGCAGGCGCTGCTCGAAGTGGTCCGCCAGCGACGCGCCGCCGCCCGCATCGACATGATCGAAGACACCGAATTTCATGCCGCTCCCCTGGTCCGGCCGCGCGATTCGCGGTCCCCAGCATGCGCCCGCAGGGGCCTCAGACCGATCCGGCCGCGACCGGATTGACGCCGGCGCACCGCCGTGATCCCCCATCGCCTCTTCGAAGCCAAAGCCTGCATCGCCGGCGCCGGATGCTCCAGGAAGGCCGCGCAGGCAGGCTAGACTTTCGGGCGTCCATGGGGAGCGGCCTACGCGTGAAACGACTTCTGATCCTGTCCAGCGCCGCGCTGGCGCTGGGCGCCTGCGCACAAATCCAGGTCAATCACTACCTGCCATCCGGCGATGGCGAGCTGCGCAACCGCTCGCTGTGCACCTTCGGCCTGCGCGACGAGCTCGAGATGCCGATCGGCGGCAACATGAAGATCCGCATCTGGGGCGGCGACCCGGATGCCTCCGCCCTGTCGGCGCGCGTGCAGATGCTGGTTCCGGAGGGCCAGGGCATGCGTTTCCTGACCAACCGCGTCACGCTGTACACGAAGGCGGCGACCGAACCGACCGAAGTCTTCTTCACCGGCATCACGACGGCCTGCGCGCCGGAGGCCACGTCCTGCCAGTCTCGCTTCGCGCCGACCGACTGGCTGCAGGGCGGCACCGTGCCGGGCAGCAATGTGCTGACGCCGACCGAGCCCAAGACCTACCGCCTCGACGTGGCCGTCCCGGTGCCGCCCGGCGAGGCGTACACGCTCAAGCTTCCCGACATCGAGATGAGCGGCAGGATCCGGCCGGGGCCGACGGTGCGCTTCGACAAGAGCACCACGCCGGCCGCCACCAATCTCAGCGTCTGCCAGCCCTAGCCGCGCCAGGCTCAGCCCGCCTGTGCCGCGGCCTCGAGTTTCCTCTGCGCCTGCTCGAGCTGGTGCTCGTAGTCCTGCCGGGCAGTGTCCAGGCAATCGTCGCGGGCGGGCTGCGGCTGTGCCTGACAGCGCTGCCGCGCCGTTTCGTGGGCCGCCTCCGCCTGTTCCTTGTTGATGCGGAACGCCGCGCGCGCGGCCTCGTCCGGATTCTCGGCCAGCGAGGGGTCCTTCACGGCATCGCGGTGCGCGTCGCGTACCTCGCGCACGCCCTCCTGGTGCGCGGCGAGCGTGTCGTCCACCGCTTCGGCCGGCGTCTCGGCGTTGCGGTTGCAGGCAGCCTGCGACATCGCGAGCAATGAGGCCATGACCAGGCCGGTGAGGATTCGCTTCATCGTCTTCTCCTGAATGGCGTTGTGGCACCACCGTCAGGTTTCGTGCCCGCCGGAGGGGGCCCTGCGCGTCGCCCAAGACGCGCCAAACCGGGCGGCCGGCGGCCCACCTGCGCGTGGGGTATCGTTCGAACTGCACGACGGCAGCGGGCACGTTGCGATGATCCATCCTCACAAGCGCTACCTGGCGGTGCTCGGCGTCCTGTTCGGACTGATCTGGATCGGCCTGGCCATCGAGCCGTTCGATCGCCATGACTGGGCGCTGGAGAACGTCCTGGTCGTCGCCTTCGCGATCGGCCTGGCGGCGAGCCATCGGCACTTCACGTTCTCGCGCGTCTCCTACACGCTGATCTTCGCGTTCCTCTGCCTGCACGCCCTCGGCGCCCACTACACCTACTCCGAGGTGCCGTACGACGCCTGGTTTCAGGCCCTCACCGGCTCGACCTTCAACGAGTTGATGGGCTGGGAGCGCAACCATTTCGACCGGCTGGTGCACTTCTGCTACGGCCTGCTGTTCGCCTACCCGCTGCGCGAGGTGTTCCTGCGCGTGGCACAGGCCCGTGGCTTCTGGGGCTATTTCCTGCCGCTGGATTTCACCCTGTCCACCTCGGCCGTGTTCGAGCTCTTCGAGTGGGCGGCCGCGACCTTCTTCGGCGGTGACCTGGGCGTCGCCTACCTGGGCACGCAGGGCGACGTCTGGGATGCGCACAAGGACATGCTGCTGGCGGCCGTCGGTGCCACCGCGGCCATGCTCATCACCGCGGCGCTCAACGCCATGCTGCAGCGCGACTTCGCCCGCGAATGGAGCGAGAGCCTGAGCGTGAAGGATCACCAGCCACTGGGCGAGGACGAGTACGCGCGCATGACGAGGCCCGCGGGCTGAGGGCCGACGGCCAATGACCGGCTTCGCGCGCTACCGGGCGCGCGTCGGCATCACCACATCAGGTCGTCAGGCACCTTGTAGTCGCGATACGGATCCTCTTCGTCGGATCCACCGGCGACCGCCTCGCCCGTCGAGCCGCCGGCGGCGGGCGTCACCGCCGCATGCGGATCGCGCTCGCGGATGCGCTGGCCGATGTCGGCCGGCACGATCTCGTAGCGGCCATCGCAGCGCACCAGCACCCAGGTGCCGGCGACCAGCTTCTCGCGCATCGCGCGGTCCACCGGGATGCGGCGGATACGCTTGCCGTCCACGAAGTTGTACAGCTCCTCGCCGTCCGCCAGCTTGGGCACACGGTGCTGCTCGATGAGCTGGCGCACCTGCGCGCGGCGTGCCTTCTGCTCCAGCTTTTCCTGCTGCTTGCGGTT
This sequence comes from uncultured Panacagrimonas sp., assembly GCA_946481265.1. Next base: position 5,577 of record CAMLNE010000065.1, read on the forward strand.
GAGCTCGGCGTCGCGCACGGCCTTCTCGGCGGCCGCCTTCTGTTGGGCGAGGACGCGCGGATCGGGTGTCGGCGGCTTCTTGCCCTGCTCGCGGCGCTGGTGGCGCTGCTCGCGGGTGGCCTGCTGCGCTTTCTTCGGATCGAGCAGGCCGGCCTGCAGGAGCTGGTCGCGAAGGGAGAGGCTCATGGGTCGAACAGGCACGGGCAAGGGGGCGCCCATGCTCCTTAGTCCCGCGCGGGCGTGCAAGCCCGCCGCGGCAGGTGCGTTGCCTGCGTGGGCACGGGACAATGCGCGCAGGCACCGCGTCCGGCCTGCAACCCAGGAGACCGAAACCATGATTTCCACGACCATCCGATCCCGCTGCGCGGCGCTGCGCCGCGCCGTGCTGGCGCTGTGCGCGCTCGCCGCCGCGCCGCTGGCCTGGGCCGACGCCGACGCGCGCCTGGCGGTGTTCGGCTACATGCGCGCGCTGCCGGTGGAAACGGTGCCCGACAACATCATCGACGACTGGAAGTACCTCGACGATCGCAACGCCCTGGTGTTCCGCCGCGGCCAGGCCTACCTGCTGGCGCTGGGCGCGGCCTGTCCCGAACTGCAGACCGCCGGCGTGATCGGCTTCAACGCCGCCATCAGCGGCCTGGTGGCGAACAAGACCCTGCTGGTCGGCAGCCGCGCGTCTTCGACCGAGTGCAGCATCGAGCAGATCGTGCGGCTCGAGCGCGTGGGGCCGTCGGCGGGACGCTGAACAGCGCGACCGGCAGGACCTCGCCGGCCTGCGCCTGGCGCTGCGCGCAGCCGGCGCGCAGCGCTATTCGCGCAAGGGCGGCAGGACTTCGCCCAGCGGCACGAAGTGCAGCGCCTCGCCGTTGTTGCAATAGCGCTTGCCGGTGGGCATCGGCCCGTCATCGAACACATGACCCTGGTGGCCGCCGCAGCGCGCGCAGTGATACTCGGTGCGCGCGTAGCCGATGTGGAAATCGGTCTTGGTTTCGATCCGGCCCGGCAGCGGCTCCCAGAAGCTCGGCCAGCCGGTGCCGCTTTCGAACTTGGTCGTGGATTCGAACAGCGGCAGGGAGCAGGCGGCGCACACGAAGGTGCCGGGGCGCTTCTCCTCGTTGAAGGGATGCGTACCGCAGACCTCGGTGCCTTCGGATCGCAGCACGCGGTACTGCGCGGGTGTCAGAAGGTGGCGCCACTCCTCCTCGGTCTTGTGCAGGCGTCCGTAGGGCAGGTCGGCAGTCTCGGCGTTCACGTTGCGCTCCATCGGCGGGGTTCCCAGCGTAGCGGGCGCGCGCGCAGGCTGCCATGGCGCAAGCCCGATGCCCGCTGCGCGCTCCACGTGCGGATACAGCGATGCGACGCGCTTGCCTGCGGCGTCGCGACACGGCGCGCGCGCCACCCCTTGCGTCAGCGCGACGCGGGCCCTGCAGCGTCGCGCCCGGAACTCAGACCGTGACGGTCGGCAGTCGGCGGGTCGACAGCAGGAAGATGCCCACCAGCACCAGGGCGGTACCCGCGCTCTGCATCGGACCGATGGGCTCGCCGAGCAGCCACCAGGCGAGGAACAGCGTGGAGACCGGGCCGATCATGCCGGCCTGGGCCGCGTTGCCGGCGCCGGCGCGGGCCACACCGAACATGGTGAGGAACACCGGCAGCACCGTGCACAGCGTGGCGTTGACCAGGGACAGGCTCCACACGGCACTGCTTTGCTGGAACAGCGTCAGCGGCTCGCGAAGCACGAAGTACTGTCCAATGGCGATCAGCGAGGACACGCTCATCGCCAGCGCCACCAGGCGCAGCGTGCCCACGCGCTGGATCAGCTCGCCCGAATACACGAGGTAGACCGCGTAGCACACGGTCGCGGCGAGCACGAGGCCTGCTCCCAGCGCGACATGGGCACCACCGAGCGAGACGTCGTGCCAGAACACCAGCACGATGCCGGCGTAGGCAAAGAGCATCGACACCCACTGGCGCGCGCCCACCCTGCGGCCGAACACGAACATGCCGAGCACCAGCACGAAGGTCGGCGCCAGAAACAGGATCAGGCGTTCGAGTCCGGCCGTGATGTATTGCAGGCCCAGGAAGTCGAGCATGCTCGAGGCGTAGTAGCCGACGAAGCCGAGCATCGCCACGCGCATCAGGTCGCGCCGTGACAGCCGTGCCGATCTCGCACAGGTCCACAGCGCGATGCAGGCGAACACCGGTGCCGCCAGGACCATGCGCAGGGCGATCAGGGTGACCGCGTCGATCCCCTCGCGGTAGAGCAGCTTGGCGACGATGGCCTTGGCCGAGAAGAACACCGCGCCCAGTGCTGCCAGTGCAATGCCGCTCAGGTGATCGGGATGCGACGGATGGGCAGCGAGCGGGGCCGCAGAAGTCGGGGAAGGCATGGCGCGATTATCGCCCGGCACCCGTCCGGCCCGCGCAGGGCCGCCGCGCACGCCGGCGGCTCGGCCGACCAACGCGGCGCCCGGACGGTCGAGCGGCAGGCCGCGAACCTTCCGCTCCGCGGATCCCGGCCGACGGTCAATCCACATCCCTGCCGCGGGAGCGGGCCGTTCAGCATCGGCTCATGAACGAATGACCGGCGGCGACGCCAGATCAAGGGAGCCTGATCGAGATGACCCGCCCTGCCCTGCGCCGATGCGTCGCCGCTGCCTTCCTGCTGATCGCCGGCGCCGGCACTCCCGCCCAGGCCAACCTCCATCCTCCCGCGCTGCAGTTCTCCGATCGGCTGGCCGCGATCCCGCTGAGCGCGGCCGACGCCTCGCTGGCCATCCCGGCGCTGCGCCTGCGACTGTCCGACGACGTCGGTGCCAGCGTGCTGCGCGAACTGGTGCTGGCCAAGGGCAAGGCGCTGATCGGCACCGACTACGTGTATGGCGCAAACCGCGAGGACGCGGTCGATTGCTCGGCGCTGGTCCAGCGCATGTTCCGCAGTGCCGGCATCCAGCTGCCGCGCACCACGCGCGAGCAGGCCCGTATCGGCAGCGAAGTGGCAGTGAAGGACGGCGGTCGCCTGGTCGCCGGCGACCTGCTTTTCTATCGCTGGGGCCCGAGCGGGCTCCATGTCGCGGTCTACCTGCCCGGCGATCGCCTGCTGCATGCATCGAGCCGCCACGGCGAAGTGGTGGTGAGCCGCCTGAACGCGGCCTGGAAGCGTCGCCTGGTCGCTGCGCGCCGGCTGATCTGAAGCCAGCGACGCACGCCACATTCCGCGGTGTGCACCGAGCGGAGCCGGCCTGCCCTGCTCCGTGGCCGTCGCGTCGGCGTCCGGCAGCGGGCCGCGCCGGCTAGTCGCCGAGCGCCTCCGCGATCAGCGTGGCTTCCTGCTCCAGCCGGCGGCGCAGGTCCGCCTGTTCGCGTGGCGGCGTGGTCAACATCACCAGGTGCCACATCATGCGCGCCACCGTGCCGTAGCGGTCGCCGGTGTAGCGGGGGATCACGTGGATGTGCACGTGCGGCACGCTCTGGCTCGCCTCGCGGCCATCGTTGACCAGGAAATGCTGGGCGGCACTGCCGAGTGCGTGCCGCTGGGCCCGGCCGATGCGCACGGCCGTCTGCCACAGGTGCGCGGTGGTGGGCGCGTCGAGCTCCTCCAGCGTCGCCACCGAATGGCGCGGCACCACCAGCACGTGCCCGCGCGACAGCGGCCGGATATCCATGAAGGCGACGCAGAGCGCGTCCTGGTAGACGAAGCTCGCGGGGATCTGGCCCGCGATGATGCGATCGAAGAGGGTCATGCGCGGATCCTGCCATGACCGGGCCCCGTGCTCGACGCCGATACGCGCACGGACCCGTACGCGGACCCGGCGGCTAGACTCGCGCGGTGCCGACGCGAGCACGCACGAAACCAGGGAGATGTCATGTCGAGGCTGATCGACCGCGCCCGGAACATCCTGTCCACGCCGAAGAGCGAGTGGCCGCTCATCGCCACGGAAGCGGACACCGTTGCCGGCCTGTACACGCGCTACATCCTGATCCTGGCCGCGCTGCCGGTGCTGGCCGGCTTCGTGAAGATGAGCCTGATCGGAACGGGCCTGCCCTTCACCGGCGCCTCGGTACGCGTCGGTCTGGGCCTGGGTCTGACGACCGCGGTCGTGCAGTACGGCCTGTCCCTGCTCGCCGTTTTCCTGCTGTCGCTGGTGGTGGACGCGCTGGCACCGAGTTTCGGCGGCCAGAAGGACCGGGTACAGGCACTCAAGACCGTCGCCTACGCCTACACCGCGAGCTGGGCCGCCGGCGTCGCCGTGCTGCTTCCCTGGATCGGCTGGCTGGTCGCCATCGCCGGTGCGATCTACTCGGTCTACCTGCTGTTCCTCGGCCTGCCCCACACCATGCGCACCCCGCCGGACCGCGCCGGCGGCTACATGGCGGTGATCGTCCTGATCGCCTTCGTGCTTGGCATCGTCATCGGCGCCATCGGGGGTGCGATCGGCGGCGCGGCCGGCATGGGCGCGTTCTCGCGCGGCAGCGGTATCCAGATCACCACCGATGACGGCAGCAAGGTGGACATCGACCGGAGTGCGCTGGGCAAGCTCGAGCAGATGGCGCAACAGCTCGAGGCGGCCGGCAAGAAGATGGAGGACGCCTCGACGCGCGGCGACCATGCCGATCAGCAGGTGGCGCTGGGCGAGGCGATGGGGGCGCTGTTCAGCGGCGGCCAGGGCCAGGTCGAGGCGCTCAGGCCCGAGCAGCTCAAGCCCTTCGTGCCCGAACAGCTCGCCGGCCTGCCGCGCACCCGCTACGACCTGGCGCGCAAGACCGTGATGGGCAGCCTGCAGATCGCCACCGGCAAGGCGGGCTACCAGGATGCCGCGGGCGAGCGCTCGATCGATCTCGAGGTCACCGACATGGGCGGCATGGGCGCCCTGAGCCTGCTCGCCGGCTGGGCGCTGGTGCAGACCGAGCGCGAGTCCGACCAGGGCTACGAGCGCGTGCACGAGAAGGACGGCAGGCGGGTGCACGAGAAGTGGGATGCCTCGACCCGTGCCGGCACCTACGAGCTGATCATCGCCGATCGATTCCTGGTCCAGCTCGAGGGGCACGGGCTGGAGATGGACCAGCTGCGCAGCGCGGCGGATTCGCTGGATCTGGACGAGCTGGACGAGCTCCGCGACGAGGGGCGCCAGCCCTAGGCGCCGCGGGCGCGCCGTGCTCCGCGGTGCGGGCTCGCCCGGCTGGCAGTCCGCGCGGTATTGCGGCTGAATCGGGCTGCACGCATCGGCGGCCGTACCGCCGGCGAGCGCGCAGGTCCGACAACGCGAATCAACCAATGATCAGGGAGTGGCGTCCATGCAGATCCTCGCCGAGGGATTTTCCTACCTCGAATGTCCGCGCTGGCACCAGGGTCGCCTGTGGCTATCGGATTTCTACACCCACCGGGTCGTGGCGATCACGGCCGACGGACGCATCGAGACGATGGCCGAGGTGCCGCAGCAGCCCTCGGGTCTGGGCTTCCTGCCGGACGGCCGCGCGCTGATCGTGTCGATGCGCGATCGCCGCGTGCTGCGGCGGGAGGCTTCGGGCGCCCTGGAACTGCACGCCGACCTGTCGGCGCTGGCGCCCTGGCATCTGAACGACATGATCGTCGATGCCGCGGGTCGCGCCTACGTCGGCAACTTCGGCTGGGACCTGATGAGCGGCGCGCCGGCGCGCACCACCTGCCTGATCCGCGTGGATCCGGATGGTCGCGCCAGCGTGGCGGCCGACGACCTGGTCTTCCCCAACGGCACGGCGATCACCGGTGACGGTCGCACGATGATCATTTCCGAGTCCTTCGCCGGCCACCTGAGCGCCTTCGACATTGCCGCGGACGGCAGCTTGTCGGGCCGCCGCGTGTGGGCGCGCCTCGGCGATCCGACCGGCGACCTGAAGGACGGGATCCCGAAGGGCGCCGTCGTGCCCGACGGCCTGTGCCTGGACGCCGAGGGCGCAGTCTGGGTGGCCGACGCGGTGGGCAACCGCGTGGTGCGCGTGGCCGAAGGTGGCCGCGTGCTCGACCAGATCTCGACCGGCGACCTGGGCGTCTTCGCCTGCATGCTCGGGGGCGAGGACGGTCGCACCCTGTTCATGTGCGCCGCACCTTCGTTCGCCGAACACGAGTGCATGAACACGCGCAACGCCAAGGTCCTGTACACGCGCGTCGGCGTCGCGCACGCCGGCCTGCCCTAGGATTTGCCGCGCAGGCTGCGTGCAACGCGGCCTGCGCATCCTTCCCGCATCCGGTCAGGCAGGCGGCGCGCCCGGCGCCCGTGTCGCCGGCGCAGCCTGACTACGGCGCCTGCATGCGCACGACCTGCCCGGTGTCGTGCTCAAGCACCAGGATCAGTCCCTCGCCGAGTTCCCGGTCCAGCCCCTGGCCGAGCACGATCCAGCGCGCGTTGCGCCGGAACGCGCGATACGGTGCCTGCCGCATCACCTCGTCCTCGCCGTACGCCTGCGCCCACAGTCGCTTGGCGGTGGCGATCGCCGACTTGCCGTCGAGCACCGGGCCGGTGGGCGCGATATCCGCTCGCGTCTCCCCGGCCGGGATGTCTTCCAGGTAGCGTGCGACCCAGGGCGCCCACTCCTCCTTCGCGATCGGCGCCGGTGCGCTGCGATCGACGCGATCCTCCGCCTTCCTGAGATGCAGATCGTAGGGCGGCGGGTAACGGGTCGGCAGCGCCACGGCGCGATCGCCGAGCAGCGCGTTGAGCGCCTCGCGTGCCCGTTTTGCGACATCGATCGGGTTCGGCGCATCGGCCGGCCGCGTGTAGACGATGTTCTGCTCGCCGTCGATGACAACAAACCAGGGCGTGCGCGAGATGCGATAGGTCGGGATCAGCGGGTCACCCTGCAGCAGCAGCGGGAAGCTCAGGCCGCGCTCGCGCATCGCCTTCAGCGGGTCGCCGTCCTCCTTGATGTTGATGGTCCAGACCTTGACGCCGCGGTCGCGGTAATCGACCCAGATGTCCTGCACGTAGGGCTGCAGCGCGCGGCTGAACGGGCACCAGGACGGCCAGAACAGCAGGACCGTCGGCTGTCCCTGCGCATCGGCCGGATAGTCGACGGTCCTGCCGTCGGGCGTCTTCAGCGACCAGGCCCGCGCCCGCTCGGGTTCGTCGCCCGCCGCGTCCGCGGCCAGCGCCATCGTCGCCAGCAGCAGGCCGAGCAGCGCGCGCAGAAAGACCTGCGGCCGACTCACGACGGCAGCTCCAGCACCGCGCGCTGGACCTGTTCGAGCAGGGTCCAGGCATCGCGTTCCTGCAGCAGCTGCAGCTTCTGGTCGCGTGACAGCGGCAGGATCTCGGCCAGGCGGTAGGCCACCCACTCGGCCTCGTCCAGCCGCGCCGGCTGTTCGAAATGCTCGCGGCCGATCTTGTCGATGATCTCGCCGACCATGCCGCTGAGCATGGCGTGCGAGGGCGGCAGACGCCGCGGCTCGCGCGGATCCTCGACGATCACCTGCGCGCGGATCAGACCGTCACGTTCGACGTGCTGGTCGAGGATGCGGAACACGCGCTCGCCGGTGCTCACCAGGTTGAACAGGCCCGCGGCCGGCACCTCCCACTCGCGGATGCGTGCGGTGCAGCCGATCGGCGCGGCCACGGCCGGCTCACCGGTCTCCTGGCCGTCGAGGATCTGGCAGACGCCGAACACGGCGTCGTCGCGGATGCAGGCCTTGGTCATGTCCACGTAGCGCACCTCGAAGATGCGCAGCGGCAGGCGGCCGCCCGGGAAGAGCACGGTGTTCAGCGGAAAGATCGGGATCTCGAGCGTGTCCGTCATGTCCCGAGTGTGGCGCGATCCGGGGGTGCTTCGCACCTGCCGCCGGCAGCACGCGCGCACACGCGCGCTGCCGGCGGCCTGGATCGCGCGTCGTGAACGCGGCCGCTACTTCCTGTCGCTGCCGGTGACCAGGATCGAACGTGCCATCTTCTTGGTGTCCTCACCGCCGTTGTCGAGGACCAGGGGCTCGGGAACCACGATGCCGCGCTGCACCGCCGGGCGGGCCCGGATCGCCTCCAGCCAGCGCTGCAGGTGGGGCAGGCCGTCGATCGCGACGCCGGCCCAGTCGTACAGCGACACCCACGACCAGTTCGCGATATCGGCGATCGAGTAATCGCCGGCCAGGTACTCGTTGTCCTTCAGGCGCGTGTCCAGCACCGTGTACAGGCGCCGCGTCTCGGTCTGGTAGCGACCGATGGCGAACGGGATCTTCTCCGGCGCGTAGCGGTAGAAGACGTTGGCCTGGCCCTGCATGGGACCGATGCCGCCCATCTGGAACATCACCCACTGGATCACGCGCGAGCGGCCCTTGACGTCGCTGGGCATCAGCTTTCCGAACTTCTCGGCCAGGTAGATCATGATCGCGCCCGACTCGAACACGGCGAAGTCGTCGTTGTCGCGGTCCACGATGGTCGGGATGCGGCCGTTCGGATTCAGCTCCAGGTACGCGGGCTCCTTCTGCTCCTGTTTGGAAAGCGAGATTGGGTGCACCTTGTACGGCACGCCGAGTTCCTCGAGCGTGATGGAGGCCTTCCAGCCGTTGGGCGTGGCCGAGGTGTACAGGTCGATCATCTTGCTTCTCTCCAGGTTTGCATCGGTGTGGAAGGGTGCGTCGGGACAGCGGTCGAATTTCAGGTCGCCACGTGGCGGTCGAGCACGGCAAGGAACTCCGCCGGCTCCGGCCGCACACGGTAGTTCTCGCTCAGGTCGCAATAGATCAGCCGGCCGCCGGCCGCGGTGATGAAGACGGTCGGACGCGGCACGTCGGAGCCGTAACCCAGCGCCTGCATGCCGGCGGGCAGGCCGTTCTTCTGGAGCACGCCGAGCGCCGCGGCCGCCGCATTGCCGCGATCGGTCAGGAAGCGCATCGGCGCGTCGACCCGCGCGGCCAGCGCCGCGGTGTGCGACTGCGGTTGCGGGCTGACCAGGATCACCTCGACACCGCGCGCCGCCAGCTCCCGGTACTGCGCCGCGACTTCGCGGATCTGCGCCATGCACAGCGGGCACCAGTTGCCGCGATAGAAGATCCACAGCGCCGGCTTGCCGGCCAGGTCGCGGCTGCGCAGCAGGCGGTCGCCCTCGTACAGGTCGAAGTCCGGCAAGGCGGC
>CAMLNE010000066.1 GCA_946481265.1 uncultured Panacagrimonas sp.
TGATGCGCCGTGGCGCGGGTGTTGGAGGCTGAACCTTCAGGCAACCAAGCGCTTCTCGACGGAGTGCACCGCACACGCCAAACCGCACACAACAACGGCGCCTTTGCTACTTGAGCATCGACTTGAGATCGGCAAACGGATTGCCGGTCGCAACCGCCGCAGCGTCCGGCGCCGATGACGGGCCACCGCGCGCATCCAGATACCGCGAATGCTCGTTGTCGTGGCAGTAGAGGCACAGCAGCTCCCAGTTGCTGCCGTCCGGTGGGTTGAAATCGTGGTCGTGGTTGCGGTGGTGGACGGTCAGCTCATGGCGGTTGGCGTGGTTGAACTCGCGTGCGCAGCGGCCGCAGACCCATGGGTACATCTTCATCGCCTGCTCGCGATAGCCGAGATTGCGCTGGTCGGCAGCACGCACCGCGTCGGCGACCACGCGGTCGAGGCGGGCGTGATCGGTGACCTTCCCCTTCTTCGGTGCCATGTTCCTTACCTTGCTCAGAGCTGCTGCATTCTCCCGCCCCGCATGCGCATTGCCAAACGGGGGCGCTTGGCCAGCCGGCATGGCGCCCCGGTACGCACGCGCTTCGCGCCCGGCACGCCCTGGGATTTGCATGCCCCGCGCAAGACAGGGGCCGGCGCACGCGCAGCACCCACATCACGGCTGCCAGGTGCTGTCATGAAGTGAGGCCGCACGCCGGTAGCCACTTGCGCGCGATCGCAGGCGTCGCTGCTCGTCCGCATCACGGCTGTGAGCATCCAGCTGTTCGAGAGCCTGGCGCACGCATGCCGACCGGGTTCCTGCTCTGGCAGGTTGACGATGTCGCCGCCGTGGCCCTGCCCCGGAGCGCACATCGATCGCTTCGTTGCGAGCCGATTCACGTGCCCGTCATATTGACGTTCCAGCAGGCGTCGGTTTCGTCATGGGCCGCTTGACAGCAGGGCGTTCCTGGCTTACTGATAGAACACTCATTAGCGTGAAGCATGACGCCGGCGGGCCGGATGCAGACCGCCGGATCCGTCATCCGTGGATGGATCACTTCCGGTGCGGTGAACATGAAGACCATCGAGACCGATTACCTGATCGTCGGTGCCGGGGCTGCCGGCATGGCCTTTGCCGATGCCCTGATCTCGGCAGGTGACGCTGACATGGTGATGGTCGACCGGAAGCACCAGCCCGGCGGTCATTGGAATGACGCCTATCCCTTCGTGAAGCTGCACCAGCCTTCCGCCATCTACGGCGTGAATTCGATGAGGCTCGGCGCCGATGGCATCGACGCGGTCGGCACGGACGCCGGGCTCTACGAGCGGGCCGGTGCGGCGGAGATCTGCGGGTACTTCCAGAAGGTGCTGGAAAGCGTCCTGCTGCCATCCGGAAGGGTCCGGTTCTTCGGAATGGCCGACTACACCGGCCGCTCGGGCGACGGGCACAGCTTCGTGTCCCGATTGACCGGGGAGGTCACGCACGTACGCGTCCGACGCAAGCTCGTCGATACCACCTATTTGCAGGTCTCGGTACCCGCGACGCATGCCCTTCCGTTCGAGGTCGATGCGGGAGCCCGCGTGATTCCGGTCGGCGATCTGGTTCACCAGGCCGGTCCCGCGAGGGGATACACGATCCTGGGAGGCGGCAAGACCGCCATGGACGCCTGCTACTGGCTTCTGAGTGGCGGCATCGATCCGGACCGGATCACGTGGATCCGTCCCCGGGACTCCTGGGTTCTTCCCCGGACGTCGTTCCAGCCGCGAGCCCTGATGGCCGGCACCATCGCGGACTTCGACCGCGGTGTGGAAGCGCTCGCCGACGCGAGCGACCTCGAAGACCTTCTGTGTCGCCTCGAGGAGGGCGGACTCCTGCAGCGCCTGGATCGAAGCGTGGTCCCGACGATGTTTCGCGGGGCGATCATGAGCAGCGCAGAACTCGAGGCCCTGAAGTCCATCACCCGCGTGGTCCGCAAAGGCCGCATCCGGCGTATCGGCACGAACCGGATCGTCCTCGAGAAGGGCGAGCTTGCGACCGACACCCGGCAGGTCCACGTCGACTGCTCCGCCTCGGGATTCAGCTCCAACCCCGAGCTGCCGATCTACGCAGCAGACCGGATCACGCTGCAGGGACTGGTCGGCGGCTTCACGACCTTCAGCTCCGCATTGATCGGCTTCGTCGAGGCCGCGCGCGGGGATGACGCGGAGAAGAACCGCCTGCTGGCACCGGTCTCTCCGCTGAATGCTCCGGCCGACTGGATCGGGGCATACCGCGGCCTTCTGCGGGTGTCGGCGCTGCAGGGCGGCGCAGGGGGCACCGACCTGGCCGACTGGCTTGAACACGCGCGGCTGAACCTGACGATGGGCCTGGGCCAGGTCATGCAGGATGCGGCCGTCGCGGCGCACCTCGGACGGATCGGAAACAACACGACCCGCGCGATGACGAACGCGCAGCACCTGCTGGGCGCGAGGGAAGCCTGATTCCGGCCGATAGCGATGATGACCGCGCGGGCGTGATAGCAAACATCTCCTAATGATATTTTCATCATTAGCATTCAATGCCGACCGACAAGAGGACGAGTGCCATGAAGCAGATCCACCTGAACGGTTTCACCCAGGCGTGCATCGGACACCACTCGGAAGGACAGTGGAAGAATCCCCTGCACCGTGTGCGGACGGGCTACCGGAGCCTGCAGTACTGGACGCAACTGGCGCAGACGCTCGAACGCGGCTGCTTCGATTCGCTGTTCCTGGCCGACGTGCACGGGACCTACAGCGTCTATCGAGGCTCGAACCGCGATGCGATCTCGCAGGGTGTGCAGTTTCCGGGTCTGGATCCCACCTTGCTGATCCCTGCGATGGCCGGGTGCACCCGTCATCTGGGCTTTGCCTGCACTTACAGCACCACCTACTTCCCGCCGTATCACACCGCCAAGCTGTTCTCGACCCTGGACCACCTGACCGAGGGGCGCGTGGCCTGGAACATCGTGACCTCGTACCTGGCCGATGCCCTGGCCAACTTCGGGATCCAGGACGACCTGTCCCACGATCAGCGCTATGACCGCGCCGATGAGTACATGGAGGTGGTCTACAAGCTGTGGGAACACTCGTGGGACGAGGATGCCTTCGTCTGTGACCCTGCCCGCGAGATCCTCGTCGATCCGGACAGGGTCCACACGATCGACCATGCCGGTCGCTGGTTCAACGTGAAAGGCCCCCACATGTGCGAGCCCTCGCCGCAGCGCACGCCGGTGCTGTTCCAGGCCGGCGCTTCCGGTCGCGGACAGGGCTTTGCCGGCAAGCACGCGGAGGCCGTGTTCATGGTGTCACCGACCATGGCGGCCGCCGCCGATGACGTGCGCAAGCTGCGCGCCGCCGCCATCGCGGCCGGCCGTCAGGGCGACGATATCCAGGTCAATCAGGGGGTCGCGGTGGTCGTCGCGCCGACCGACGAGGAGGCCCGCATGCGCGAGCGCACGCTGCGGTCGTATGCGAGTCGCGATGCCGTGCTTGCTCTCTTCTGCGGCTGGACGGGCATCGACCTGTCAGCGGTGCCGCCGGGGCAGCCGGTCGGGAAGATCGAGTCCAAGGCGATCCAGTCGATGCAGAACTACTTCGCCAAGTTCGATGCTGCGCGCGAGTGGACGCTCGAGTCGATGGCCGACTTCATGGCGATCGGCAGCATCATGCCCAAGATCGTCGGCAGTCCCACCACGGTGGCCGACCAGCTGGAGGAGTGGATCGACCAGACCGGGCTCGACGGCTTCAATCTGCACGCGGTCCCGCAACCCACGGGCTTCGAGGATTTCGTCAACCTCGTCGTTCCCGAACTGCAGCGCCGCGGTCGCGTTCGTACCGCGTACGAGGGCAGCACGCTGCGTGAGCGGATCTTTGGCGTTGGCCATCGCCGCCTGCCCGGGCGCCACCCCGCGCAGCGCGTGGCAACGCGCGCCCCCCATGCCAGGGCCGCGCCGTGAGCAGGCGGTGAGTCCAATGGAAGCCGCTACCATCCACAGACAACAACGGAGCTCGAAAACCGGTGAAGCCGCGGCAGCCTCGGCCCGTCTCGTCGACGGGAGCAAAGAGAACCACCCGAAAGCGTCTTTTACCGGAGGAGCGCCGCGAGCAGCTGGTACGGTTCGGCGTCGCCGCTGCTGCGGAAAAGGGTCTCGGCCGACTGGTCCATGCCGACGTGGCAGCGGCCGCCGGCGTATCGACACCCACGGCCTTCCTGTACTTCCGCGACCGCGAAGCGCTGCTGCGCGCGGTGATTGCGGAGGTCGACCGCTTCTATCGCGAGATCGCCCGGCGTGCCCACGACCCGGCGCTGTCGCCCCTGGAACGGGTACGCCGGCACTTGCTGACCTTCGCCGATTCGATCGAGACGGATCGCGCGTATGCGATCGTATGGCTGGAATGGACCACGATGTTCCGCAACGAGTACGGGCTGTGGGATGCGTTCGTCGACTTCCAGGAACACATCATCTCGCGCCTGGAAAAGAGCATTCGCCGCTGCCAGGCCGACGGTTCGGTTCCATCGCAGGTGTCGGCCGCGGACAGTGCGCGCCTGATCACGGCCGGCGCCTATGCGTTGACGCAACTCAAGATCATGAAGCGGCGAAAGAACGTCGCCGAACGATTTGCGGAGCACATCCTGGCGCAGGCCCTGACCTGAGGTTCCGCGGACGTCCGCAGGCAGCGCGCGCATGAACACGGACGTCGGGCAACGGCCCGGCTGGATCCTGCCCGTGATCGTCATCGCGCAGTTCGCCTGCACCTCGCTGTGGTTCGCCGGCAATGCCGTGCTGCCGGATCTGCGGCCGCTGTGGCAGCTCTCGCAGGACCAGGAGAGCATGCTCCTGGCGGCGGTCCAGATCGGCTTCGTCGTGGGCACCCTGACGTTCGCGATCCTGTCGATCTCGGATCGCTTCCAGGCGCCGCAGGTGTTCTTCTGCTGCGCGATCCTGGGCGCGGCGGCGAACGCGTCGATGGTCGTCGCGCAGGGATTCGGGCAGCTTGTCGCGGCCCGGGTGCTGACCGGATTCTTCCTGGCCGGCATCTACCCGGTGGGCATGAAGATCGCCGCTTCGTGGTGCGCCGCGGGATTGGGGCGGGCACTCGGATACCTGGTGGGCGCGCTGGTGCTGGGAACCGCGCTTCCACACCTGCTGCGTGGCCTGGGCGCCGATGTCGCGTGGACGCCGGTGCTGCTCATGTGCTCGGCGGCCGCGGTTGCAGGCGGCCTCGCCATCCTCCTGCTGGTGCCGACGGGACCCCATCTTCCGGCGCGTTCGCCGTTCCGGCTCGACGCCTTGCCGGCAATCTTCCGCGTACCGCGCTTGCGTGCCGCTGCGTTCGGCTACTTCGGCCACATGTGGGAGCTCTACGCGTTGTGGGCCTTCCTGCCCTTGCTGATCCAGCGTTACACCGAACGGGCGGGCCTGGCCGATGCCAACGTATCGCTCGCCGTGTTCGGCGCCATTGCCGTGGGCGCGGTCGGCTGTGTCGTCGGAGGCGAACTCGTTATCCGATACGGCAGCGCGCGGGTTGCACTCTTCCAGCTGCTGGTCTCGGGCATCGCCTGCCTGACCATTCCGTTGGCGTTCCACGCCGGGCCGACGGTGTTCCTGGTCTTCCTCGCGATCTGGGGAGTGACCGTGGTGGGAGATTCGCCCCAGTTTTCCAGCCTGGTCGGGGCCAATGCACCGCGTGAGTACGTCGGCACCGCGTTCACGATCGTGAACTGCATCGGATTCGCGATCACGGCGGTGAGCATCCAGCTGATCGGCCATTTCAGCGCAGGGGTGCCGATCGAGTACCTGCTGCTCGTGCTCGCTGCCGGTCCCCTCGTCGGCCTGATCTCGGCAAGGCCGCTCCTGCGGCCGGGTTGAGGCCGTTGGGCAACAGCGAAGGGAGATGACCGGGTGCACCGCTGCCGCCACGCGCGACCACAAGGCCGATTGGAACATCGCGCCCGCCGATGCCGAAGCGCACTACTATCGGCAGCGGCAGCCCTGCGGCTGCCAGCGCGATTCAAATCGAACGCCCTCCAGTTACCGGGGCGGTTCAAGCCGAACCGAACGACCCTGAGGACATACGCATGTCGAACGATCCCTTCAGCCAGTTCAAGGCCGGGCAGCGCGAGGCCTGGGCACTATTCGCGCCGGTAGCGACCTTCACCACGCCCTCGGCCGCGAGCCTCGTCGACTTTGCCTGCGTGCGCCCAGGGGATGCGGTGCTGGATGTCGCCTGCGGGACGGGTGTCGTGGCGGTCACGGCCGCCTTGCGCGGCGCCGTGACGCGTGGCCTGGACATGTCACCCGTCCTGCTCGAGGACGCCGCGCGGAATGCCGCCGTGGTCGACGCGAGCATCGAGTTCACTGAAGGCGATGCCGAGGCCCTGCCTTATGCCGATGCCAGTTTCGACGTGGTGCTGAGCCAGTTCGGGCACATCTTTGCGCCGCGGCCCCAGGTCGCAACGGCCGAGATGCTCCGCGTCCTCAAACCGGGCGGCAGGATCGCGTTCTCGACCTGGCCGCCCGAGCTGATGGTCGGCAGCATGTTCACGCTCACGGGGCGCTATCTGCCCGGCCCGGCCGATGCGGCGCCGCCACCGCGATGGGGAGATCCCGCGGTCGTGCGGCAGCGTCTGGGCGATGCGGTGCAGGAGGTGGAGTTCGAGTACGACGACATGCTGATGCCCGCGCTGAGCCCCAGGCATTACCGGGTCAACATGGAGCGGACGGCAGGTCCGGTCATCAAGCTCGTCCAGGCACTGAAAGACGAGCCGGAGCGGCTGGCGCAGTTCCGTCTTGAGATGGAGGCACTGATTGCGCGCTTTTTTGCGCGCAACCGCGTGCGACAGACCTTTCTGATGACGCGGGCGATCAAGCGCCGATAGCACGACGCTGAGGCCCGAACCGGTGATCCGGGTAACGCGTGGCATTGCCGTGTCGGCCTGAAACAACGGTCAGCCACTCAGCGCCAGGAATGCCAGCAGCGCGATGCCGGCGATCGACAGCATCACGTTGAGTAGGGTGCCGTGGTGCACCCAGTACCCGCGGGGAATTTCGGCCGCTTGAAGCTCGTGCAGCACGCGCACGAACTGCCAGCTGGACGCAGCCGCGAACACGGCACCCAGTCCGATGAACGCCAGGCCGATCAGCAGGGAGGCCCACTCCCGGGCGGGGTCGATGTCGGCCTGCACCATCCGCTCGAACAGGCGGAAGCGCTCGATGAGAAAGCCGAAGCCGATGAGTGCGATGCTGGTTCGGGTCCAGGCCAGCAAGGTGCGCTCGGCGGCAAACAGGACGCGCGGATCGCGTAATTCCGACATGGTCGGTCAGGTCAGCCTGGTCTGGAGGAACGAAGCCCCTGTCGGGCTATCCCGGTCAGACCGGCGACCCGCTCCCAAAACCGCTGCCCCTTCATCAAAGTTCGCGCTTTGCTGGCGGGTCCCGGGCCCGGGACATGCCGGGTGCCTGCGGCGGCCATACCCGCGGGATGCTCCGGCGCGGATGCCGCCCCGGCGGGTGCATGCAGATGGCTCATTCACGGGCTGAATTCCTGGATGCAGCTGGATGGGAAACCGGATCGGCGGACTCCGAGCTACCGAACGCGAGCATACGACATGCCCCAGCCAGCCTGTTTCAGGCATGACGATACAAAAAGAGAAGGCGGGCTTGCGATGAGGGACATGGCGGTCTGGCCGGGCGGCGGCACCCTCGCTCGCCTTCGTCGCAGGTGCGGTCTCGTGCGTGAGCATTCCCCGAGTTGCGGCTTCTCCCGAAGCGCTGTCTCTCCGGGGCGCTGTCGCGCTTCCATTTGCAGATCTGCTGATCCGAATCCGGCGACCGGTGGTGGGCCTGCCCGGGCGGTGACTGCCTCAACCGTTTCCCGAACAGCCGTGGCGCGTGCCGGTCCGGGCCCCGCGCCTGAGCGCCCGCACGTGGCAGAGGGTTTCGTTTCTTGAACACATACCCCCCGGTGTACATAATGAATTCCGGCAGGGGCGCTTGCAGCTCTTTGTGAATCACGAGAATCGTCATGATCTTTCGTCAATTGCTCGACCCTGTCTCCAGTACCTGTCCCCCTGTGCTGGCATCGGGCCGCGGCCCCGCCGGCGACGTGCTGCTGATCCGCGGCCGCGGTCGCACCGAATGCCAGGGCGGCAACCCGCGCCTGGCCGGCAAGTCCGAGGTCGAGTACGTTGCCATCATGAATGCGTTGAACCTGCCCGATCCGGAATCGAGGGACACCGCGGCTCCCCTGAACCGCGCCTGCGGACAGGCTTGATGTCGCAGTTCCTGCAGCGGTGGTTGCCTTTATGGGGGGACCTGGCGCGCACACACGGGCAGACACTGCCCCAGGACATTCTGGCTGGCACCATCACCGCAATCCTGCTGATCCCGCAGGCCCTGGCCTACGCGTTGCTTGCCGGCTTGCCGCCACAGGTGGGGCTGTACGCAAGCGTGCTGCCCCCCATCGTCTATGCCCTCTTCGGGGGTAGCCGGACACTCGCCGTCGGACCGGTTGCGGTGGCGGCGGTAATGGTGTCGGCGGCGCTGGTGACGTTCGCCGGCGATGACCCCGCGCGATACCTGAGCGGCGCGCTGATCCTGTCGGCCAGCACCGGCGCCATCCTGCTTGTGCTGGCCGCGATGCGGCTGGGCTGGCTGACGAATTTCATCAGCCACCCGGTCCTGTCTGGGTTCACGACCGGCGCCGCGATCTACATCATCGGCACGCAGCTCGCGCCGCTGACCGGGATCGCCGTACCGCGCGAGGCTGGATTTACCGAGATCCTGCGGCATATCGGACTGGGCATCGGCGCGCTCAAGCTTCCGACGGTCCTTTTTGGCGTGACCACTGTGGTCCTCCTCGTGCTCGCCCGCAGGCCGCTGGCTGTCGCGCTGCAGAAAGTCGGACTGAAGAAGGAAGCCGCCGGCATCGTGGGCCGCACGGCGCCGCTGGTGCTGGTGGTCGCCACCACGGCCATTTCCGCTGCGCTGGATCTGCATGGGACGGCCGGGGTGGCCGTGGTCGGCGAGATCCCGCGAGGCCTGCCTGGGCTCGATTTCGGGTTCCTGAACGACACCGGCTGGCTCGTGCTGCTTCCCGCCTCGGGAATGATCGCGCTGATCGGCTACGTCGAAAGCATTTCAGTAGCCAAGGCGCTCGCGTTCCGCCGCCACGAACGGCTTGATCCGGATCGCGAGCTGCTGGCGCTCGGCGCCACCAACGTGGCGTCCGCGTTTGTCGGCGCCATGCCGGTTGCAGGCGGCTTCGCGCGTTCGATGGTGAATTTCGACGCCGGCGCAAGGACGCAGGCCGCGACGATCGTCACCGCAGCCTGGGTCGCGCTGGGCGCGCTGTTCTTCACCGGTCTTCTGAGCGACCTGCCAAAGGCCGTGCTCGCGGCGATCATCGTCGTGGCCGTGTTTCAGCTCATCGACCTCGATGGCCTTCGGCGTGCCTGGTCATACGACCGTGGGGACGCCATCGCACAAGGCGCCACGATCATCAGCGTGCTGCTGCTCGGCATCGAGGCAGGGCTGATGGTCGGGGTCGGATTGGGCGCCGGCTTCTTCCTGTACAAGACCAGCCGACCGCATATCGCAGTGGTAGGGCGCGTGGCGGGAACCGAGCACTACCGGAACATTCACCGGCACGTGGTCGAAACCTGGCCCGAACTTCTGCTCCTGCGGGTCGACGAGAATCTTTACTTCGCGAATACGCCCCGGGTCGAGTCCCAGCTCATGAACTTCGTGGTCGAGCACGAGGGTTTGACCGATGTGATCCTTATTCTTTCGGGCGTCGGGTACATCGATACCAGCAGCCTGGAAATGCTTGAGACGTTCGAGCAGGCGCTGGCCGAGAAGGGCATCCGTCTGCATCTGGCCGAGGTCAAGGGGCCCGTGATGGATCGCCTGGCGGGCACACACCTGATCGAGCGCCTGGGGTCCGGTCGCATCCACCTGGCGACCGATACTGCAATACGCGCCATCAGGGGTTGAGCGCTCGCGAAGCCCCGGGCGGGGGTCGCGAGCGTGCCCGCATGGCCGACACCGGGCCCAAGGAGCGCCTACGTCGATCCGAAGCGATGCAGTGCGGAGTCCGGGCGCGCGGCCATTGCGCCGGCTTTCCGGTCCGGCCGCATTCCGGACCGGGTCGGGCGGCGTGGCCGCGAATGACGGCTCAGACCGAGTAGCGGCAAAGCGTCTCGCCGCCGTCGAGCCGGATCAGGTCGCCATGGATGTAGCTCGACTCGTCCGAGGCCAGGAACACCGCGAGATCCGCGACGTCCTTGGCTTCTCCCCAGCGCTGGAGCGGGATGCTCTGCGTGAAGAAGGTGTCGAACTCCTTGTCGTCGAACAGCGCGCGGGTCAGGGCGGTCTTCGCGTAGGTCGGGCAGATGCCGTTCACGCGGATCCCATCACGCCCGTACTCGATGGCCAGGCAGCGGGTGAGATTGGCCTGGCCACCCTTGGAGATGTTGTAGACGGACTGCCGCGGATGTCCCTGCAGGCCCGCGGTGGACACCAGGTTGATGATGTTGCCGCCGCGGCCCTGCTCGAGAAACACCTTGATCGCGTCCTGCGAGCCGATCCACGTGCCCTTCACGTTGACGTTCCAGCAGGCATCGAATTCCTCGTCGGTGAATTCGTGGAACATCTTCCCGCCGCGATAGATGCCCGCATTGTTGAACATGATGTCCAGGCCGCCGAAGCGATCGACCGCCTTGCGCAACAGGGCCTGTGTCTCGGACCGGCGGGCCACGTCGCAGCGCACGAACTCGGCCTCGCCGCCGGCCGCGCGTATCTCGTCGACGGTGGTCTGCTGCGGCGCATCCTCGAAGCCGCCTGCCAGCGCATTCGGCTGAAGGTCTCCGACCACGACCTTCGCCCCTTCGAGCGAACGCGATGGCGATTGCCCGACCGAAGCCCGAGCTCGCCCCGGTCACGACTGCAACCCTGTCTTTCAGTCTCATGGCATTCACCCGGCGGTCCTGTCCTTGGGCAGCGTAGTCGGCCGGAGGATTTCGACGCGACCGGCAGCGCCAGCCCTGCGTCCCCGGCGCGGGCGCAGACGCCTCGGCTCGGGAGCCGCGGGAAACGCAAAACCCCGCACACGCGGGGTTTTGATTTCTGCTGACCGACTCGGCCCCCATCGAAGTCCGCGGGTAGCCGCGCGTTGATCCGGATAACGGGACGGACGTCAGCAGTGCCCTCGCCCGGGCCCAAGCCCTTGGCGGCGATTGTGGCGCCGGACGTTCTCCGGGCCCTACGCATGGGGGACCCTCGGGACAAGCTCGAGACGGCACACGTCTGCGGCGCGCTGCGCCGAGGCCGCTGCACGTCGACCACTGCCCCGGGGGCATCGGCGAACGGGATCCTGGTCTTCAGGCCCCGATACGGATCGACGCCGGCGCGGCGCGACCGGCGCACCAGCGACCCGGGAACGGTTCGTCCCGCAAATCGGGACGCCGTATGTCCATCGCAGTTCGCCAGCCGCTCCCTGATCCCGGACTGAAGGCAAAAAGCCGGTTCGCCGCCCGACGACCGTACGTCCGTGCGTCCCTGCAACGGCGTCAGCAGCGATGCGCCCTGGATGCCGGCTGACTGCAAAGTAGAAACGATAAAAGTCTTGATTCTGGCAGAGGCATCTGTCTAGACTCCCCAGCAACACGGCAAACGATTGAAGTAAGCGCTGGCGAAGATCGTCTGAAGCCCGGATGTTGAATCGTTTCTCGCTTGCGACTTGTTTGCTCTCGCGCATGCGGAATGCCCTCCAGCGCATTCGGAAGGGGCAGGGGCTCTGGGTTTCGATGGCCAAACTTCACGTCTTTGACATGGATGGCACGCTTCTGCGCGGCGCCGCAGTCGAGGAAATTTCACGTCACCTCGGGTGCTTCGACGAAGCAAGCGCGCTGGAGCAGGCCTGGCTCAGAGGAGAGGTGTCCGATGAGGTGTTGTTCTGGGAGCGCGTCCTCGAGTTGTGGTCCGCAGCGACTGAAAGCGACTTCGACGAGGCGTTCGAGCGTGCTCCATGGATGATGCGAGTCCCCGAGGTGTTCGCCGATATCGCCGCTCGTGGTGAGCACAGCGTGGTGATTTCGCAATCGCCCTTGTTCATCGTGCAGCGCTTGAAGCGCTGGGGTGTGCACACGACTTTTGCCACGACGGTCGAGCGTGGCGTTCAGTGTCACATCAATCAACTGCTCCAACCCGAGCACAAGGTGGAGATCACGGTCGACCTGGTGTCCAAGCTAGGCCTCAGCCTCTCGGATTGCGTGGCCTATGGTGATTCGACCTCCGATGTGGAGTTGTTTCGCGAACTTCATCGCACCGTAGCGGTGAACGCCACCGCTGCCACGAAGGCACTCGCCGCGATCACGTATGAGGGGCATGACATGTGGGATGCCTATCAGATCGGACGACAGTTGCTGGCTCAGGCGGATGAGCTCAAGCACCGCAGAGAGGACGCATGACCGTCACCTTGAGTGCCCTGGCTCCTCTCGCGGGGCCGAAGTTGTGGGGATTTATCGAGCAGGCCAGGAAGATCCGGCTGGCAACCGCGGTTGACGGTGGACCGCTCATCGTCTCGCCAGCCTGGTTCGTGGTCAGGGATCAGGCCGTCTTCGTGGCGCTTGATCCGATCGTCGGCGACCCGGGTCGAACGACGACGGTAGATGCCGTGCACCTGGCCAATGTGCAGGCAGGTGGCAGGGTCTCGGCGGTCATCGATGCGGGAGACGAGATGAACAACGTCCACGCTGCCCGGTTCGCCGGCCGCGCGGAGATCGTCACGGACAAGGCCGTGATTGAGGAACTCCTGGATCTTGTCGCCGAGAAGTACTTCTACGTCGGGCATCCGCACCTGGAGCATTACTTCAGCCGTGGCGCCGTCTCGGATCGACGCTTTTGCAGGCTCTTGCCCGACGAGCTCGAAGGATGGGATCTGCGCGAACTGCCCCAGCCTCCCATCGCCGACATGCTGGCATTTCCCAAACACTTGAGGCCATCCGCCACGAAGGACGTAGCGCAAGTCTCGACTGTGATGTCCGACGACCGTACGTAAACCCAATCTTCAAGCCGAACACGCTGCATCCACACCGACACCACCCGGGGGGACAACGATGAACTTCGAGCCGTCGATCTGGCGAAACATGATCGTGAATGTCGACAGTTACAAGCTCACCCACCATGCCATGTATCCAGCCGGCACCGAGTTCGTCTCCGCCTACATAGAGTCACGTGGTGGACTGTACCCGGCGACCCTGTTCGTCGGACTGCAGGCTTTCATCCGCGAGTACCTGCTTCGCCCGCTGACGATCGACCACGTGCACGAAGCCGAGCAGGTGCACGCCGCGATGAGCGTGCCGTTCAACCGGCAGATCTGGCTCGATCTGATCAACGATCACGACGGTTATCTGCCGATCGAGATCGAAGCGGTTCCGGAAGGCACCGTCGTACCGACACGCAACGTCCTGGTACAGGTCGTCAACACGGATCCGAAGTACCCGTGGATCACCACGTTCGTGGAGACCGCCCTGCTGCGAGCGGTGTGGTATCCGACGTCCGTCGGAACCGTCAGCTGGACCATCAAGCAGTACCTGCGCGAGGTGTTCGAGCGCACTTCCGACGCTCCGTCGGAATTGCTCCGCGCTTACTTTCACGACTTCGGAGCGCGCGGTGTCAGTTCTCTCGAGTCCGCGGCTTTGGGTGGACTGGCCCATCTCGTCAACTTCGATCAGACCGATACGGTGCCCGGATACCTCGCTGCTCGCCAGTGGTACAACGCGTCGTCACCGAGGGGTTCGGGCCAATTCCAGGAACACACCAACATCATCGCCTTCGGGCGGGAAAACGAAGCCGCGACATTCCGGGGCTTGCTGGCGAATCCAGGCGCTGGAGTGGCTGGACTGCTCTGTGATGCCTTTGACCACGAAAACGCGGTGCGCAACATCATCGGCAAGGAGCTGCGCGACGAGGTGGCGAACTTTCCTGGCCTGGTCGTAGCGCGCTGTGATTCCGGCGATCCCGTGAAGGTCGCCGCCGACACCATCGAATGGTTGATGGAGGACTTCGGATCGACCGTCAACAGCAAGGGCTTCCGGGTCCTGCCCCCGAACATCCGGGCCTTGCAGGGGGACGGACTCACGCCCACGAGCCACGCCGCGCTGTACGCCGAACTGGAAAAACGCAAGCTGGCGGCAGACAACCTGCTGAGCGGCATGGGCGGCGGGCTCCTTCAGCGCATCAACCGCGACACGCTCAATTTCGGCATGAAAGCCAATGCCGTGAGAATCAACGGCACGTGGAAGGCGATTCAAAAGGTGCCCACGGGAGACTCGATGAAGCATTCGAAAGCCGGCCGCCTGGCGCTGCGCTTCGTCGATGGCGACTACCAGACCGTGCCTCGTGAGTCGATCCCGGCGGAGGAAAACGTTCTGGTGCCGGTCTTCCGCGATGGAAAACTGCTGCGCATGTATGACTTCGCCGAGCTCAAGCAGCGGAGCGAGCGCCGGACACCTGACTACTACTATCGGCGGTCGGGGAACAACGCGGACACGGTCTGACCCCGGAAATACGACACTGAAAGACGAGTGTCCGACATGCCCGGCTTCCAGGATG
>CAMLNE010000067.1 GCA_946481265.1 uncultured Panacagrimonas sp.
AGCTCGTCAAAGGCCAGGTCGTTGGGCAGGGGCGGCGTGACGCCGGTGCTCGTCGTGCATTCGGCCTGCGGGCCGTCGGTCGGCAGGCAGGGATTGAGGTCCGGGATCGGCGGGCTGTAGGACGTCTGCACGCCGGTATCCAGATCCAGGCGATACGGCCCGATCTGGTTGTTGAGCACGTACAGCCGGCCCTGGCCGTCGAAGGCGATGCAGGAATTGGCGTGCTCGGCGCCGAGCACGATCTCGCCCTGCGTCAGGAACGTGCGCGTGAGCGCGCCGCTGCTCGCGTTGAACTCCCACACGCGCGAGGCCTGGTTGTTGATCAGGGTGCCGAGGGTGGCCGGACCGGCGACGTAGACCCGGTCGCCCTTCACGGCGATGCCTTCCGGGAAGCCGGGCGCCGGCACCTGCGCGAGCACGCTGACATCGCCGAACTGCGCGGCGCGTACGGTCAGGGCGAGGCCGAGGAACGCGCCGGCGAGGAGCAGGTGGGCGGCGAGACGGGCGATGCGCATGGGACTCTCTCCAGGTGGTCTGCGGCCGCGCCGCGTCGAGGTGCGGATCACCGTAGGCCCGCGCGGTGTCGACGTGACTTCCGATTCCTGAAATCGGGTGTCGGCGCATTTCAGGACCCGCAGGGAGCCCGTCCGTCACATGACAGCCCGGCGAGGTGACATCGCGAAAAAAGTCGCTGCGTTCCGCGGCCCTTCAGCGAAGCGTCACGGCGCATGGCCGCCCTGGGCACGCGGCCGAAGACGCGCCCCGCGCCGGGGTGCGCCTCAGATCCGGGTCAGCAGCCCCTCGGGCAGGAAGCTCGCGACATTGAAGCTGACCAGCGACGGCGCCCTGCCCTGCGTGAAGACCAGTTCGGTCAGCGAGCCGTTGTAGAGCGCGTGCATCAGCGGTGCGAGCTGCGTGTCCGCCAGGCCCAGCACCTCGACCACCACCGCGGCGATCACCCCGGCGGAGGTCACCGCCAGCACCGCTTCGCCCGGCGCGGCGGCGGCGGTGGCACGCGCGAGCCAGCCGTTCACGGTGGCGCGGAAGGCATCCACGCGCGGCACCCCCTCGATGTCCACCTGCCCCAGCGTCCAGGCATTGATCTCCTGCGCGTAGTAGCGCGCCGCCTCCTTGCCGCGCACCGCGCCTTCGCCGCGCAGCTTCACCCCGCGGCGCTCGGCCGAGGCCAGGATCTGCTGACCCTCGCCGAACTCGTCGAGCGCGGGCTCGGCGGCGACCTGCCAGTCGAGACCCGGCGCCTCGCAGGCATGGCGGGCGGTCAGCCGGTGGCGGTCGCGCGGGCCGACCCACACGCGGTCGAAGCGGCGGGCGCGTTCCAGCCAGTGCGCACCGACGATCAGCGCCTGTTCGCGGCCGCGCTCGGACAGCGCGTCGTAGCGGTCGGCACCGAAGGAGGCCTGGCCGTGTCGCAGCAGGGTGAGGGTGCTCATCGGCGCAGGGTCTGGATTGGATGCAGCGGCATCGTGGACATGTCCTTCAAGGGCGGCGGCGCGGTCTTTCCGGAAAGCGGCGCGCACGTTAGGTTTCGGATCCGATTTTCGCCACCTTCGCCCGATTGATGCGACTTCCCGTCCTGCTTGCCTGCCGCCTGCTCGGCGCCCTGCTGATCGCGCAGCCGCTCACGACGTCCGCGCAGACGCCGGCGAAGACCGAACTGCTGGCCTTCGGGGCAGAGGCGCCCGAGATCGCCGGGCTGGTGCTCAGCGGCGCACCCGGCGTGCGGCTGTCACAGTTCCGCGGACGGGTGGTGGCGGTGGATTTCTGGGCAACCTGGTGCACGCCCTGCCTGCTGTCGATCCCCGAACTCGACCGCGTGCGCAACGAACTGGCGGAAGAAGGCTACGGCGACCGCTTCGAAATCGTCAGCGTGAATGTCGACGAGGACATTCCCAAGGCGCGTCGTTTCCTCGAGCTGCACCCGGTGGGCTACCCGGTGATCGGTGATCCGCTGGGCATTGCCATGAAGCGCTACGGCCCGTGGAAGCTGCCGGCGACCTTCCTGCTCGCGCCCAACGGCAAGGTGCACATGATCTGGCTGGGCTATGCGGACTACTTCCCGCGCGACATCAAGCGGCTCGCGCTGGAGCTGCTGGAACAGACCGACAGCGGGAAAGCGGGACCGCACAAAACGGGGTCAGATTCCAATTGACGGCGACGCCGGCCGGGCCTCTCGACCGGTCCCCGGTTGATCGGAATGCGATCCCGCCGGCTGCGCCGGCTTTCCTACCAGCGCAGCAGCGCCGACCCCCAGGTCATCCCGCCGCCGACCGCTTCGAGCATCACCAGGTGGCCGGGCTGGATGCGGCCATCGCGCACCGCCAGGTCCAGCGCCAGCGGCACCGAGGCGGCGGAGGTATTGCCCTGGTGTTCGAGCGTGGTGACCACGCGCTCCGGCGGCAGGCCCAGCTTCTGGGCGGTGGCCTGGATGATGCGGATGTTGGCCTGGTGCGGCACCAGCCAGTCGATGTCGCTGCCGGTGATGCCGTTGTGCTCCAGGGTCTCGCGGCAGACCTGGTCGAGCGCGCGTACGGCGAAGCGGAACACCGCCTGCCCGTCCATCTTCACGAAGGGATGACCCTGCTGTTCGCCGCCATGCACCTGCCCCGGCACGCACAGGATGTCGCCCTGGTCGCCCTCGGCATGCAGGTGGGTGGACAGGATGCCGGGCTTGTCGGAAGGGCGGAGCACGACCGCGCCGGCCCCGTCGCCGAACAGCACGCAGGTGCGCCGGTCATTCCAGTCGAGCAGGCGGGAGAACACCTCGGCGCCGACCACCAGCGCGCACTTGTGCTGGCCGCTGGCGACGAACTTGTCCGCAACCGCCAGGGCGTAGACGAAGCCGGTGCAGACCGCCTGCACGTCGAAGGCAGCGCCCCTCCTGATGCCGAGCTTGCGCTGCAGGATGCAGGCGGTCGACGGGAAGACGATGTCCGGCGTGGTGGTGGCCACCACGATCAGATCGATGTCCGCCGCCGTGACGCCGGCCATCTCCATCGCCCGGAGCGAGGCGTGCATGGCCAGGTCCGAGGTCTGCTCGCCGGTCGCGGCCACCCGGCGGCTGCGGATGCCGGTGCGCTGGAAGATCCATTCATCCGAGGTCTCGATGCGGGTTTCGAGATCCTGGTTGGTGACGACGCGGTCCGGCAGGTAGCTGCCGACGCCGACGATGCGCGAATAACTCATGGGTGCGGCAGTCCTGGCCTACCAAGGGGAAGAGGGGCGTACGGCGCATAGTGTCGGACATCCGGCCACCTTCCGGACACTGCCGGCGCGAAGATCCGGGTTCCGGCCGCATCTGCGCGGCGCGCACCCCGGCCCTGCGCGCAGACCGGACCTGGCGGATCGTGGCCGCCGCCGGAGGGGGCGGGACCGGATTCCCGCCCTTGCGCGATCCGGGCGCGATGCAAAGGAAGGCCGGTTTTGGCGTACTCTCAGGCCGACTTTTCGAACCGCACGCGCGTCGCATCGATGGCCATCAACCCGCATAGCACCAGCCCGACGCAGGCTCCGACCATCTTTCTCGGCGGGCTTGCGCGACGACTGGTGGCGGACAACCTCATCACCGAGGAGCAGGCGCGCGAGATCCAGGCCCGGGCGCTGCGCTCCGGCGTGCCCCTGGTCAGCGCGCTGGTGGAGGGCAAGACCGTCCCCGCCATGCGCCTGGCGGAAGCCGCCAGCCAGGAGTTCGGCGTGCCACTGCTGGACCTGTCGGCGTTCAATGTCGATACCGCCGTGGTCGGCGAGATCGGCGAGAAGCTGCTGCGCAAGTGCCACGCCCTGCCGCTGTTCAAGCGCGGGCGCAAGCTGTTCCTGGGCGTTTCGGATCCGACCAACCTGCAGGCGCTGGACGAGATCAAGTTCGCCACCGGCATGACCACCGAGGCCATCCTGGTCGAGGAGGACAAGCTCGCCAGGGCGATCGAAGGCGCCGCCTCGCAGTTGGAGAGCAACGCGCTCAATCTCGGCGGCGAAGACGAGCTGGCCGGCCTGGAGATCATCGACACCGACAACGATGCCGGCGCGGAAGTCACCCGCAGTGACGCCGACGACGCGCCGATCGTGAAGTTCGTCAACAAGCTGATGGTCGACGCCATCAACCAGGGCGCCTCGGACATCCACTTCGAGCCCTACGAGAAGACCTTCCGCATCCGCTACCGGAAGGACGGCGAACTGAAGATCGTGGCCAACCCGCCCCAGCAGCTCGCCGTGCGCATCGCCGCGCGCGTCAAGGTGATGAGCCGCCTGGACCTGGCCGAGCGCCGCGTGCCGCAGGACGGTCGCATCAAGCTTCAGGTCTCGCGCACCAAGGCGATCGACTTCCGCGTCAGCACCTGCCCGACGCTGTGGGGCGAGAAGATCGTCTGCCGCATCCTGGATCCGTCCAGCGCCAAGATGGGCATCGACGCGCTGGGTTACGAGCCCGAACAGAAGGCCGCCTACCTCAGCGCGCTCGACAAGCCGCAGGGCATGATCCTGGTCACCGGGCCGACCGGTTCGGGCAAGACCGTGTCGCTCTACACCGGCCTGAACATCCTGAACACCGAGGACATCAATATCTCGACCGCCGAGGACCCGGCGGAAATCAACCTGCCGGGCGTCAACCAGGTCAACGTCAATCCGCGGGTGGGCCTGACCTTCGCCGCCGCGCTCAAGGCCTTCCTGCGCCAGGATCCGGACGTGATCATGGTCGGCGAAATCCGCGACCTGGAAACCGCCGAGATCGCGATCAAGGCCGCGCAGACCGGCCATCTGGTGCTGTCGACCCTTCACACCAACGATGCGCCCCAAACCATCGTGCGCCTGATGAACATGGGCGTGCCGGCCTACAACCTGGCCTCGACGCTGACCCTGATCATCGCCCAGCGACTGGCGCGCCGCCTGTGCTCGATGTGCAGGAAACCGGCGGAAATCCCGCGCCCGGAGCTGATCAAGGAGGGCTTCACGCCGGAGGAGGTCGACGCGCCGGGCTTTCGCATCTACCGCGCGGTGGGTTGCGACCAGTGCGATCGCGGTTACAAGGGCCGCACCGGCATTTACGAGGTGATGCCGTTCTCCGAGGCCATGGGCCGCGTCATCATGGAGGGCGGCAGCGCGATGGAGCTGGCCGACCAGGCACGCAAGGAAGGCGTCGACGACCTGCGCACCTCGGCGCTGATGAAGGTCAGGAACGGCGTCATCGATCTGCTCGAGGCCAACCGCGTGACGATGGCCGATTGAGCTTGGGTGGGGCTTGGTGTAGATGAAGAGCGACAGGAAGATCCGGACGTCCGCAGTCTAGAAACCCTCTCAAGGGGTCAGGGAACCACGTATGGCGCAGGCAGCCGCAGTCAAGGAATACAACTTCCAGTGGGAGGGCACCGACCGCAAGGGGGCACGCGTAAAGGGCGTCACCCAAGGCCCCAACGAGAATTCGGTCCGCATGCAGTTGCGGCGGCAGGGCGTCAACCCGATCCGCGTGCGCCGCAACATCGAACTGTTCAAGACCAAGCGCAAGATCACCAGCTCGGACATCGCCATCTTCAGCCGGCAGCTCGCCACCATGATGGCGGCCGGCGTGCCGCTGGTGCAGTCGCTGGAAATCGTCGGCCGCGGGCATGAAAACCCGTCGATGAGCGAACTGATCCTCGGCATCAAGACCAACATCGAGTCGGGCCGCAGCCTGGCCGAATCCCTGGCCCAGTACCCGCTTCATTTCGACGACCTGTTCGTGCACCTGGTCGATGCCGGCGAGCGCTCCGGCACGCTGGAGACCCTGCTCGACAAGATCGCGACCTACAAGGAAAAGACCGAGAAGATCAAAAAGAAGGTGAAGAAGGCGCTGGTCTACCCGACCGCGGTCGTCATCGTCGCCTTCATCGTCACCGGCATCATGCTGTACTTCGTGGTGCCGCAGTTCCAGTCGCTGTTCGAGGGCTTCGGCGCCGACCTGCCGGCGTTCACCAAGATGGTGGTGGCGCTGTCCGACTTCGTGCGCGACTACTGGTGGCTGATGCTCGGCATCATCGCCGGCGGCAGCTTCGCCTTCATCTTCTTCAAGAAGCGCTCGCTGAAGATGCGCCGCGCGCTGGATCGCATCGGCCTGAAGGTGCCCGTGATCGGCGACATCCTCTACAAGTCTGCCGTGGCCCGCTTCGCGCGCACCCTCGCCACCATGTTCGCGGCCGGCGTGCCGCTGGTGGAGGCGCTGACCTCGGTCGCCAAGGCCTCCGGCAATATCGTCTTCGAGGATGCCGTCATGGTGATGCGCGACCAGGTGTCGTCGGGGCAGCAGCTCCAGCTCGCCATGCAGCAGTCGAACATCTTCCCCAACATGGCCGTGCAGATGGTGGCCATCGGAGAGGAATCCGGCTCGCTGGACCAGATGTGCGGCAAGGTCGCCGATTTCTACGAGGACGAGGTCGACAACCTGGTCGACGCGCTCACCAGCCTGCTCGAGCCGATGATCATGGCCGTGCTCGGCGTGCTCGTCGGCGGCCTGGTGGTGGCGATGTACCTGCCGATCTTCAAGCTCGGGCAGGCGATCTGACGACAATCGGGGGAAGAGGGTCTTTGCCACGGATTCCACGGACGGACGCGGAGTGGTCGTCGCCATCGCACCGAGGCGTCGCTGTCCCGATCCGATGTGTTCCGTGGACTGCGTGGCAAACGACTTTTCCTGATCCATGACCGAACTGCTCCAGTCCAGCCCGACCCTGCTGACGATCGTCGTCGCGCTGCTGGGCCTGTGTGTCGGCAGCTTCCTCAACGTGGTGGCGTTTCGCCTGCCGAAGATGATCGAGCAGGAATTCGCCGATGCCTGCCGCGAGCAGTTCGGCGTGCCGGCGCCGGACGCATCGCCGCGCGTGTCGCTGTCGTCGCCGCCCTCGACCTGCCCTGCGTGCGCAACGCGCATCAAGCCCTGGCACAACCTGCCGGTGATCGGCTGGCTGATGCTGCGCGGCCGCTGCGCCTCGTGTTCGGCGCGGATCTCGGTGCAGTACCCGATCGTCGAACTGCTGACGGCCATCTTCTCGGTGGTCTGCGTCTGGCGCTTCGGTTTCTCGCCGCAATTGCTGGCGGCGCTGGTGCTGACCTGGGCGCTGATCGCGCTGACCGTGACCGATCTGCATACCCAGTACCTGCCGGACGACATCACCCTGCCGCTGCTCTGGCTGGGCCTGGTGCTGAGCCTGGTCCCGGTGTTCGCCGACGTGCGCTCGGCCATCGTGGGCGCAGCGGCCGGCTACCTGCTGCTGTGGAGCATCTTCTGGGCATTCAAGCTGGCCACCGGCAAGGACGGCATGGGCTACGGCGATTTCAAGCTGATGGGCGCGCTCGGCGCCTGGCTGGGCTGGCAGGCGCTGCCGCAGATCGTGCTGCTGTCGGCACTGGTGGGTGCGGCGGTGGGACTCGCGCTGATGGCGCTGCGCAAGGCCGAATGGTCGTCGCGGATCCCGTTCGGGCCGTATATCGCCGGCGCCGGCTGGATCGCCCTGATCTGGGGCGAACAGATCAATCGCAGCTATCTCGGCATGACGATGGGGAACTGATGTCGCGCTACACCGTGGGACTCACTGGCGGCATCGCCAGCGGAAAGTCGTTCGTCAGCGCGCAGTTCCGCGCGCTCGGCGTGCCGGTCCTGGACGCCGACCAGGTCTCGCGCCTGGTGGTCGAACCCGGCCAGCCGGCACTGGCGGAAATCGTCTCGCACTTCGGACCGGAGGTGCTGCAGGCCGACGGTCAGCTCGATCGCCGCAGGCTGCGCGAGATCGTGTTCTCCGACGCGGAGGCGCGCCGGCAGCTCGAACGGATCACGCATCCGCGCATCCGCCAGCACGTCCGGCAGTGGATGGACGCGCAATCCGCGCCCTACTGCATCCTGGAGAACGCGATCCTGTTCGAGTCGGGCATGGACGCGCTGGTCGACCGGGTGCTGGTGGTGGACGTGCCCGAGGACCTGCAGCGCGCGCGCCTGGTCGAACGTGATGGGCTCGATGCGGCCTTCGCGGAGCGCATGCTGGCGGCGCAGAGTCCGCGCGAACTGCGCCTGGATCGTGCCGATGACGTACTCCACAACGCCAGCACGCCGGAGCACACGGCTGCCGACGTGCGCCGCCTGCATCAGGCCTATCTGACGCGCGCCGCGGCGGCGCAGGCGAGCCAACCGGACTGACATTCGCACCCAAATTGCCCCGACATGTGTGCTGGGTCACAATCCAGCCACTTTTTCCGGGCCGTTTTGTCGTGAGTTCAGGGCAGGAAGCAATCGTTTTCGAGCAGCCGCTCAACGAGCGGATCAGGACTTTCCTGCGTCTGGAATTCCTGTTCGGCCAGTACGAGCACCATCGTGCCGACGCGACGGCGCTGGGCGCGCGCGCGCAGCTTCATGCGCTGCTGGACATCCTGACGGTGCTCGGCCGCTCGGATCTGAAGAAGGACATCCTCAAGGATCTGAGCGATCAGCAGGCGGTCCTCATGCGACTGGGCAACCGCCCCGGCGTGGACACCGCCCGCCTGCAGGTGGTGCTCACCGAAATGGGCACGACGATCGGCGCCCTGCAGCAGCTCGCCACGCAGTTCGCCTCAACGGCACTGCGCGACAACGAGTTCCTGATGTCGATCCACAATCGCAGCTCGATTCCCGGCGGCACCTGCGCCTTCGATCTGCCCGCGTATCACCACTGGCTGGCCCAGCCGCCGGAAACGCTGCGGCGCGATCTGGATACCTGGTTCCGTGACCTGGTGCCCTTCGCGCAGGCGATCCTGCTCGATCTGCGCCTGCTGCGCGGCAGCGTGCCGGTGACCGACGCGGTGGCGCCGCGCGGCACCTACGTGCATGCACCGCAGAGTGCCTGCAGCCTGATCCGTGTCTTCGTGGCGCCCGCGGACAGCGTCTACCCGGAGATCAGCGCCGGCAGCCACCGCTTCACGCTTCGCTTCATGGAACTTCGCGACGTCAACCAGCGGGCCACCCAGGCGCACCGGGATATCGCGTTCAAGCTGCAGTGCTGCGCCTTCTGATGCGGTGATCCGTATCTGCGGCAGGGGACCGGGGCCGGCGCGCTGCGCCGACCACACGTTCACCGGTCACTGCATATCAGGCCTCGACCATCTGGAAATCGGATTTCGCCGCGCCGCAGTCGGGGCAGGTCCAGGAGTCCGGAACGTCCTCCCATCGCGTGCCCGGCGCAATGCCTTCTTCAGGCACACCCTTGGCCTCGTCGTATTCAAAATCGCACACCAGGCAACGCCACTTCTTCATCTTCGAACCTCGGTCGGGATGGGGTCGGGCTGGGAGCCCGGCCGAAAACGGCGCGGATTTTACCCCTGAACGCGACCTGCCCGGGGCGAAGCCACGAACGACAGGCAAAAAAGAACCGGGTCGGCAGAACCGAACCCGGTCAGGGGGGAGAGAAGGTTCGCGGACTCTTGGGCCGCTTGACGCGATGCCGGGGGCACCTGCGCCGGAATGGGGATCAATCGACTGCTGCTGTGCCGGTGCTTCCTTGTGCCTTGGATTCCTGTGCTCTGCTGCATGCCTCGATGGACGCCATCCTGCGCCCGGCAGGATGCGATCGGGGCGCAGCGCCGATGAAAGCGACCTGGCGACCGACAGCCGTGCAAAACGACCGAAGTTCCTGCCTCGATCGCCCGGCCGTCGCGCGCAGGCTGCCGTTGAGCGGCGTCCCTGCCGAGCGCCGCGCGTCGCCGCGCGCGCCGGGCCTCGCATGACGCTGCCACGATCGGCGGGATAAACTCGCGGCGCTTTTTTCCCCCGATCCCCTGATGAAATCCCAACTGCAGGCGCTGCTGGAACAGGCGCTCGCCGCGCTGTCCACGTCGCTGGGCCGCGAAATCGCCATGCCGTCGTCGCTGCAGATCGACGCCGCCAAGGACGTCCGCCACGGCGACTTCGCCACCAACCTCGCCCTGGTGGTGGCCAAGCCGCTCGGCCAGCCGCCGCGCACCGTCGCGGAGGGCCTGCTCCGGCACCTGCCCGCCTCGCCGCTGGTGGCGCGCGCCGAGATCGCGGGCCCGGGCTTCATCAATTTCTTCCTGGCCCCGACCGCCTTCCAGTCGGTGGTGGCAACGGTGCTCGATGCCGGCGCGGACTACGGCTGCGATCGCAGCGGTGCCCACGGCAAGGTGATGGTCGAATTCGTCTCGGCCAATCCGACCGGCCCGATGCACGTGGGTCACGGACGTGGCGCGGCCTACGGCGACTCGCTGGCCAACATCCTGGCGGTCAGCGGCTGGCAGGTGCATCGCGAGTACTACATCAACGACGCCGGACGGCAGGTCGACATCCTTACCGTCAGCGTCTGGCTGCGCTACCTCGAGGCCTACCACGAACTGCGCAGCTTCCCGAGGCGAGGCTACCCCGCCGACTACATCCGCCGGACGGCGGAAGGCCTGCGCGCCCGGCACGCGGATCGGTTCCGCTGCGATGACGATGGCTTGCGCGACCTGCTCTGTGTGCTGCAGGCCGAGCCCGAGATTCCCGGCGACGCCGACGAGAAGGCGCGGGCCCAGATCAAGGCGCAGCAGGAAAGCTGCATCGATGAACTGATCGGCAAGGCACGCGCCCTGCTCGGCGAGGGCTACGCGCAGATCCAGCGCGCGGCGCTCGACGACCAGCTCGCCGCCATCCGCGCCACGCTGGATGCCTTCGGCGTGCGATTCGACCAGTGGTACTCCGAGCGCGCGCTGGTCGAGTCCGGCTTCGCCGCCACCGCCATCGAGCGCCTGCGTGCCTCCGGTCATGTCTTCGAGCAGGATGGCGCCACCTGGCTGCGCACCAGCGCCTTGGGCGATGAGAAGGACCGCGTGCTGTTCAAGGCAGACGGCGCGGCGACCTACTTCGCCAACGACCTGGCCTACCACGTCGACAAGCTGGACCGCGGCTACCCGGTGCTGCTCGACGTCTGGGGCGCCGACCACCACGGCTACATCGCGCGCGTGCGCGCGGCCATCGAGGCCCTGACCGGCCGCAAGGACGCGCTGCGCGTGCAGCTGATGCAGTTCGTCACGCTCTCGTCGGGCCGCATGGGCAAGCGCAGCGGCAACTTCGTGACCCTGCACGACCTGGTCAGCGAGGCCGGCAAGGACGCCACGCGCTTCTTCTACCTGCTGCGCTCGCACGACCAGCACCTGGAGTTCGACATCGAGCTCGCGCGCTCGCAGTCCAACGACAACCCGGTCTACTACGTGCAGTACGCGCACGCGCGCATCTGCTCGGTGTTCCGCCAGCTCGCCGAGCGCGGCCAGTCGTTCGATCCCGCTGCGGCGCCGGCCGCGCTGCACCGCCTGGTCGAGCCCCAGGAAAAGCTGCTGCTCACGCTGCTGCAGAAATACCCCGAGACGCTGGCGGCGGCCGCACGCCAGTACGCGCCACACCTGCTCGCGTTCTACCTGCGCGACCTCGCCGATGCGCTGCACAGCAACTACAACGCGCACAAGTTCCTGGTCGAGGACACGGAGCTGCAGACCGCGCGCCTGGCGCTGATCGCCGCCACGCGGCAGGTGCTGGCGAACGGTCTGTGCCTGCTCGGTGTCAGTGCTCCGGAAACCATGTAGCGCCATGGCCAGGGACTACGCCGCACGCAACCGCAGACCCGCCGCCCGCCCCGCCGGCCTGCCCGGCTGGGCGTGGCTGGTGGCCGGCCTGTCGATGGGCCTGATCGTCGCCTGCATCGTCTACATCGGACGCCCCGCCCAGCCCATGCCGATGGCGCCCGCTGCCAGCGGGCACCCGGCCGTGGCCAGCAAGCCGCGCCCGAAGATCGAGATTCCGCCCAAGGAAGATCCGCGCTTCGACTTCTACACGCTGCTGGAGAAGGAGCAGGTCGTGGTGCCCGGGGAATCACGTCCGCGACCACCGGCGCCCGCCGCCTCGGCGGCACGGCGGGCGGAGTCGGCCGCAGCGAGCGCATCCGAGGCACCGACCCCGCCGATGGAAGCGGCTGCTCCCGCGCCACGCGCCCCGGCCGCCGGCGGTGGTGCGCAGTACCTGGTGCTGGCCGGCTCGTTCCGAGACTCCGCCAATGCCGAAGCGCACAAGGCCAAGCTGGCGCTGGCGGGCGTCGAGGCCGGCATCGAGACCATCAGCACCCAGGATCACGCGATCCTCTACCGGGTGCGTATCGGCCCTTCGAAGTCGCTGGAGCAGGCACAGGGCCTGTCGTCGCGGCTCACGTCCCAGGGTTTCGACAACCGGGTCGTGAAGCTGCCCTGAGCGATCCCTAGCCCCGCCAGGCCAGACGGGCGCTGCGGGCCCGCAATTTGCTGGCGCCGGACAACTGCGCCCGCGGACAGCTTTCGCGGGGAATTCCGGTGCCGACAGCCTGCGCGCTATTCTTGCGCCCGTGCCTGAA
Source organism: uncultured Panacagrimonas sp. (assembly GCA_946481265.1). The sequence goes on from CAMLNE010000067.1 coordinate 12,375, forward strand.
CGCGGCGGACTGACGCGAGATCCGGTCCGTCGCCTCCGACCGCGGAGGGACCATGGATACCGTACTCGACTGGCAGCAGACCCGTTTCCGCCAAGGGAGCCTCACTCTGGATGGTCCCGACGGCTCCAGTCGGACCCTGGGACAGGGGTCGCCGCAGGCTCGCATCCGCCTGCATCGGCGCAGCGCGCTGTGGCGCATGCTTGCGGATCCTGCGCTGAAGTTCGGCGAGGCCTACATGGACGGCGACTGGGACCCGGCCGGCTGCACCCTGGAACAGGTTCTCGAGGCGGGCGTCTCCATGAGCGACTCGCAACCACGCGGGCGCCTGCTGCAGTTCGTCGGCGCGGCGCTGGCACGGCTGGGCGAGCTCAACGACGGTCGCCTCGCCTCGCGCCGCGTCCGCCATCACTACGATCTCGATCCGGCCCTCTACGCCGCTTTTCTGGATCGCGACCTGCACTATTCCTGCGCCTATTTCGCCGATCCGGCGATGGATCTGGAGGCGGCACAGCAGGCCAAGTGCGCGCTGATCGCAGCCAAGCTGAACCTGCCCGCCGACGCGCGCGTGCTCGATATCGGCTGCGGATGGGGCAGCCTGGCGCTGTACCTGGCCGAACGGCATGGCGCACGCGTCACCGGCATCACGCTGTCGCCCGAACAGCTCGCGGTAGCACAGCGACGCGCCAGCGAGCGCGGCCTGGCCGATCGCGTGGAGTTTCGCCTGCAGGACTACCGCGAGCTCGACGGTCGCTACGACGCCATCGTCAGCGTCGGCATGTTCGAGCACGTGGGCCGGCCCCAATACGCGCGCTTCTTCCGCACCATGCACGAACGGCTCGCCGAGGACGGCACGGCGCTGCTGCACACCATCGGGCGCGGCGGTCCGCCGGGGCGAACCAATGCCTGGATCCGCCGCTATATCTTCCCGGGTGGCTACATTCCTGCCGCCTCCGAGGTGGTCGGCCCCGCCGAGGCCAGCGGCCTGCGCATCGCCGACTTCGAGATCTGGCGGCTGCACTACGCGCTGACCCTGGCCGAATGGAACCGCCGCTTCCAGGCGCAGCGCACGCGCTTCGCGCACAAGCTCGGCGAGCGCTTCTGCCGCATGTGGGAGTTCTATCTGCAGGCCTCGGAGGCGAGCTTCCGCCTGGGCAGCCTGGTCGTCTTCCAGCTCCAGTTCAGCCGTGCGGTGAACCGGCTGCCACTGACGCGCGACTATCTGTATCGCGTGCCGCCGCCGTGATGGCGGTGCAAGCGGCGGGCAGCCGGCAGGGTCGCGGCTAGGGCCCGCGCACCACGCGGAACCCGACGATGTTGAGCGAGGCGTTCGGTGCGCTCGCGGTACGGTCGGCCGAACGCAGGTTGCGGGTCGCGTCGCTCCAGGAACCGCCGCGAATGACGCGGCGCGAGCAGCCTGGTGGATCGTAGGCGGCGCCATCACCCGATTCAGCCCGCCGGTAGCTGCGGTAGCAGTCCTGGGTCCATTCCCAGACGTTGCCGGCCATGTCGAACAGGCCGAAGGCATTGGCGCGGTAGCGGCCCACCGTGGCCGTGAGTTCCTCGCCGTCGTCGCAGGGAAAGGTGCTCCAGTCCGGATTCGCCTTCCTGGCCTGGCGATCGGCGACGTTCGCATGCAGGCAGGCAACGCTGCCGTCATCCCCCCAGGGATAGGTGCTGCGGGTGCCGGCGCGGTTGAGGTATTCGAACTCGGCCTCGGTCGGTAGGCGGTAGTGCTTGCCGGATTCGCGCGACAGCCAGGCAGCGTAGCCCTGCGCATCGTTCCAGCTGACGTTGATCACCGGTCGGCGGCCGCGGCCCCAGCCGGCGTCGTCCGCCGTTGCCGGGCAGCCGCCGGCGGTGACGCAGGCGCCCCACTCGTCCCAGGTCACCTCGTAGCGGCCGACGAGAAGCGGGGCGATGCGCAGCTCGCGCAGCGGCTTTTCGTCGGCCTCGCCGGTGCCGGCGACGTCGCCCATCTCGAATCTGCCGCCGGCGACCCTCACCATTTCCGGGCAGGCCGGACAGTCGCGCAGCCCACCGGCCAACATCCGCGGCGCGACGGCGGGCGCGGCACGGCGGAC
>CAMLNE010000068.1 GCA_946481265.1 uncultured Panacagrimonas sp.
TCCTTGCGCAGCGCGTTGAGGAAGGGTTCCTGGAGTGTGTGTCCTTTAGACATTTTTCGTATCCCCTGGTGTTTCGTTATTTGACCGCGCTGCAGGTCCGCTGCCCGCACGGCTTCGGAGTCTAGCATGTCGATTTTGGCCTCCATTCGTCGATTCGCCCGAGCGCCAGTTCGACCACATCTGCGGCATCGGAGTTCAGCCAGCAAAGATCGTGCTCGGATCGCAGCCAGGTGACCTGCCGCTTGGCGAACTGCCGCGTCGCCTCCAGCGCCTTGCGCGTGGCCTCGGCCAGATCGCATTCGCCGTCCTGCCATGCCCACAGCTGGCGGTAGCCGACCGCACGTACCGACGGCAGACCCGTATGCAGGTCTCCGCGGGCGTGCAGCCGGGCGACCTCCCCGGCGAAACCCTGCTCCATCATCTGTTGCAACCTGATGGCGATGCGAGTGTGCAATTCGGCACGCTCGGGCGGCATCAGCGCCAGCTTGACCCCGTCGAAACCGCCTGCATCGCGCCGGCTGGCGCCACGCAGGCTGCTGGGTGTCCGGCCGGTCGTCATCCACACCTCCAGTGCCCGCTGGATTCGATGGCCGTCGTTGGGATGCAGGCGCGCGGCGGTCGGCGGGTCGTGGCGGGCGAGCAGCGCATGCAGGGAGGGCCAGCCCTCGCGAGCGGCCTGCGCCGATAATTGCGCACGGATGCCGGGATCGGCCGACGGCAGATCGCTGAGCCCGGCGGTTAGCGCGCGGAAGTACAGCATGCTGCCGCCGACCAGCAAGGGCAGGCGGCCACGCGCACGTACCGCGTCGATCAACGCCAGGGCATCGTCGCGAAAGCGTGCCGCCGAGTACGGCTGCGCCGGATCGCAGAGATCGATCAGGTGGTGCGGCACCCTCGCCCGCATTTCCGCGTCCGGCTTGGCGGTGCCAATGTCCATGCCGCGGTACACCTGCGCGGAATCGACGCTGATGATCTCCACCGGCCGGCCCTGCGCGGCAAGGCGCCCGGCCAGGGCCAGGGACAGCCCGGTCTTGCCCGAGGCGGTCGGTCCCATCAGCAGCACTACCGGTAGTTCGGGCATCAGCGTCCGCGCAGGAACAGCCGGTCGAGCTGCGCCATCTCGAGCTGCACCCAGGTCGGCCGGCCGTGGTTGCACTGGTCGGCCAGCTCGGTCCGCTCCATGTCGCGCAGCAAGGCATCCATCTCCGGCAAGGTCAGGTGCCGATTGGCCTTGATCGCGGCCCGGCAGGCCACATCGGCGAGCACGCGGCTCTGCGCGTCGAGCACTTCGCCCAGGTGGGCGTGCGGCGCCGGCCGTCCTTCATCGCGAACAAGCCCCGCGATCAGCGCTGAGATGTCCTCGCGCCCCAACAGCGGCGGTGCCGCGCGCACGACCACCGTGGCGGGACCCGCCCGATCGAGCACGATGCCAAGCTCGGCCAGTTCGTCCCGCCGTGCCGCGAGCACATCGGCCTCGTCCTCGGCGACATGGATCGGTTCCGGCACCAGCAACGCCTGCGAGGGCACCGGGCCTTGCGCCAGTTCCCGCTTCATGCGTTCGTAGAGCACGCGCTCGTGTGCGGCATGCGCATCCACCAGCACCAGGCCGCGCGCGTTCTGGGCCAGGATGAAGACGCCGTGCAACTGCGCGAGCGGCCGGCCGAGCACGAATTCCTGCGCTTCCGCCGCAGAGGCCGCCGCCTCCGGGATGGGCGCCGCCGGCGTCTGGCGCAACAGCGCCCACGCGGTCTGCGCGAACGTGGTCTGCGCCCCCGGCTCGCGTACGGACGACGGCGAGGCACCTCCGCGATCGAACGCGCCATGCGCCGCCGCCGCGTAGGCGAAGGACGCGGAATCCGCAGAAGCCGGTCCCAGCTGCACGCGATGCTGGTCGGCCTGCGGCCGCAAGCCGCGCAGCCGCTCCTGGATCACGCCGAACAGGAAATCGTGCACGCGCGCCGCGTCGCGGAAGCGCACCTCGGTCTTCTGCGGATGCACGTTCACGTCCACCGCGCGCGGATCCATCTCCAGATAGAGCACGAAGGCAGGGTGGCGCGTGGAATGCATTGCATCGGCCAGCGCACGACGCAGCGCGAATGCGACCAGGCGGTCACGAACGCTGCGCCCGTTCACATAGAAGTACTGCAGGTCCGCACTGGCACGCGAGAAGCTGGGGCGCGCGAACCAGCCCGTCAGGCGCATGTCGTGGCGCGACTCGTCGACCAGGACGCGGTGCTCGATGAACTCGCGGCCGCATACCGCCGCCAGTCGTGCATCGCGCGTGGCCTCGTCACTGGCCGGCGCCAGTTCCATGAGCCGGCGGCGCTCGTGGCGCAGGGTGAGCCAGACATCAGGGCGGCCCAGAGCCAGTCGCCGCAGCCATTGCTCGACGTGGCGCAGTTCGGTGGACGGACTTCTGAGGAATTTGCGGCGCGCCGGCGTGTTGAAGAACAGGTCGCAGATCTCGATCGAGGTGCCGGGCGGATGGGCCAGGGCCTGGGGCTCGGCGCCCGGCTCGACGGCACCGGCGCCGGCCAGGCTCCAGCCATGCGCCGAATCCGCCGTGCGGGAATGCAGGCCCAGGCGCGATACCGACAGGATGCTCGGCAGTGCCTCGCCACGAAAACCCAGGCTGGCGACATTCTCGAGATCGACCAGAGAGCCGATCTTGCTGGTCGCATGTCGCGCCAGGGCCAGCGCGAGTTCCTCGCGCGCGATGCCACGGCCGTCGTCGCGCACGCGAATCAGGGCCAGGCCGCCCTGCTCGAGGTCCACCTCGATGCGGCTCGCCCCTGCATCCAGGCTGTTCTCGACCAGCTCCTTGACCACCGCGGCCGGACGTTCGACCACCTCGCCTGCGGCGATCTGGTTGATCAGGACATCGGGCAGCAGGCGGATGGGCATGGGGCTGATTATCCGTTGCCGCGACACGGAATCGTGCGGGTCCGTGAATCCACGCGCCGTCCGATCGGCGCTTCAGCCGCCACGGCCGACGGCTCCCCACCGTCATCTGCATGACGTCGCGACGCGGCCCCTCAATTTGAATGCGCCTGCCGGCCTGCACCTGCGTCGAGGATGAGGGCTGGTGACGCCGCCATGCGGGCCAGCGGACGGGGTGCACCTGCGGGAACGCAAAGGCGCATCCTGTGCCAGGTCGGGCCGATAACGCAGGGGCCGCGCATCGCTGCGCGGCCCCTCGCCCCATCTCCTCCCTGACGCCCCTGCCTGCCGGCGCAGCCTACCTCGCGTCGGCGTGCCGCTCCCTCCCCGAATCGGTGCGCACCTTCTGCAGCTTCGGCTGGTCGGCCGGCCGCTGCGGCTGTGGCCGATAGCTTTCGAAATACCCCTTGATCCCTTCGAACATCGACCGTGCGAGGCGGTCCTGGCCGGCCGGCGAGCGCAGCAGGCGCTCTTCCTCGGCATTGGTGATGAAGGCGGTTTCCACCAGCACGGACGGGATGTCGGGGGCCTTGAGCACCATGAATGCGGCCTGCTGTACCTGCGCACGCTGCAGCTTGTTCACGCGGCCCAGCGACTGGAGCACGCGCGAGCCGACGTCGAAGCTCGCTTCCATGGTGGAGGACTGCGACAGGTCGATCAGCACCGCCGCGAGTTCGTCGTCCTTGTCGTGCAGGTCGACGCCCCCCACCAGGTCGGCCGCGTTCTCCTTCTGCGCGAGCCAGCGCGCGTGCTCGCTGCTGGCGCCGCGCGGTGACACCACGTACACGGCCGAGCCACGCATGCGACGGTCCTTGAGCGCGTTGGCGTGCACCGAGACGAACAGGTCCGCCTGGGCCTTGCGCGCGCGTTTCACCCGCTCGCGCAGCCCGAGGTAATAGTCGCCATCGCGCGTGAGGACGGCGCGGTAGCCGGGCTCCGCGTTGATCAGGGCGGCAAGCTTGCGGGCCAACGTCAGCGCCACCTCTTTTTCGAACAGGCCGCCGTGGCCGATGGCCCCCGGGTCCTCACCGCCATGGCCGGCGTCCACCGCCACCACGATCGGCTTGGGTTCCCAGGCCTCGGTCTTGGCCGGTGGCGCAGCGGGCGGCGAATCCGCTTCGCCGGCGCCGGCCAGGTCGAGCACCAGGCGGTAGCCATACTGGTCGGCCGGGTCCAGCAGGAAGGTCCGCGGCTGGGCCTGCGCCCGCATGTCGAACACCACGCGCAGGCCTTCTTCGCGCTGTGCGGCGCGGACCCGCTCGATCACGCCCCGGCCGGCGACCTTGTTCGCCAGGCCCGCGCCTTCCACGCCGGGAAGATCGACCACGATGCGCGCGGGGTTGTCGAGGGTGAAGACGTTGTGCGTTGCCGCGGCGCTGAGTTCGAGCACGACGCGCGTGCCCTCAGGGGAGTCCCACAAACGCAGGTCGCGCAGCTCGCCCGCCGTTGCCGTGGACGCCGCGATCGACAGCAAAAGGACCCCGAGAAACCGCATGGCCGCCAGCTCCGGCCGGAAGATGGCGCGGAACATACCGTGGACGCGCATCGAATGCAATTTTTATTTACTTACGAACCAGTCAGATATGAATACAACTTCATGTCGATTATCGATTGGTCCAGCCTGCTTGCAGGTCCCAGGCGCAGGTCGGCGCTGCGACCATCACCGTCCATTGCCAGGTCCACCTCCAGGTCGGCGGCGGGCAGGAAACCGGCGCCGCGCTGCGGCCATTCGACCAGCCAGATCGTGGACTCGGGCGGATAGTCGAGCAGCCCGAGGTTCTCCACCTCGGCCGGATCATTGAGGCGGTACAGGTCCAGGTGCAGGAAGCCCTGCCCGGACGCGGTGTACGGCTCCATCAGGGTGTAGGTCGGGCTGCGCAGCACGCCTTCCACGCCCGCGGCGCGCAGCAGTCCGCGCGCCAGCGTCGTCTTGCCCGCCCCCAGGTCGCCGTGCAGGTAGACGATGCCGCGCCGCGCCTCGAGCAGGATGCCGGCCAGTCGCGCGCCGAGGGCCAGCGTCGCCGATTCGTCGGGAAGGGGGATGCGCTTCATTTCGGATTGACCACCGCGCGCAGGTGCTCCACCAGGTCGCCCGGCAGCAGTCCGCGTTCGCCGGCGATGGCCGCGCGATCGCCGGCCAGGGCATGGACCAGCACGCCGGTCGAGGCGGCCGCCTCGGCATCCAGTCCCTGCGCCATCAGCGCCGCGATGACGCCGGTCAGCACATCGCCCATCCCGCCCACGCCCATCCCCGGGTTGCCGTACGGGCAGATCGCCACGCCGTCGCCAAGCACGACAGTACCCGCGCCCTTGAGCACGACGACCGCGCCGTGGCGCTCGTGCAGGGCGCGCGCGGCCGCAAGCCGGTCACGCTGCACCTGCGCCGTGTCGATGCCGAGCAATCGCGCCGCCTCGCCGGGATGCGGCGTCAGGACGCTGCCACCGGGCAGGCGGACGGCCGGCGCGCGCGCCAGCAGGTTCAGCGCATCGGCATCCAGCACCATCGGCTTGCCGGCGCGCAGGCAGCGATCGAACAGGCCGGCACTCCACACGCCGGTACCCAGGCCGGGACCCAGGCCGATGACGTCGGCGCGCCGGATGCTGTCGTCGATCGCCGCGCTGCTGTCCAGGCCATGGAACATCGCCTCGGGCTGCACGCCGGTGAATGCCAACGCGTGCTGTGGCCGGGTGGCGATGCTGACCAGGCCGGCGCCGGTGCGCTGCGCACCGCGGGTCGCGAGCAGGATGGCGCCCCCCATGCCGACGTCGCCCCCGACCAGCAGCACGTGCCCGTTCATTCCCTTGTGCGAGGAACGCGGGCGCCGTGGCAGGCGCGTGCGCAGCTCGTCTTCGCACAGCAGCTCGGCCTGTGCCGGCGAGGCGTCGATCAGGTCCGGCGGCACATCGAGGTCGGCAAAGGCACGCCGGCCGGCGTGATCGGGCCCGGCACCCACGTACAGGCCGAGCTTGCGACCGATGAAGCTCACGCTGAGATCGGCGCGCACCGCGACCCCCAGCACCGCGCCAGTATCCGCATCCAGTCCGGAGGGCAGATCTACCGCCAGCGCACCCTGGGAACCGGCCCGCGCGTTGATCGCCTCGATGGCCTGGGCGGCCGCGCCGCCGACCTCGCGGGCCAGGCCGATGCCGAAGATGGCGTCGCAGATGACGTCGGCCCGCGGCAGGACCTCACGTGCGAAAGCATCGTCGAACACCGCCACCGCGCCGCCCGCGTCGGCCCATGCCGCATGCGCATGGACCGCGTCGCCGGCTGCCGGCAGCGCACCGATCCGGGCCACGTCGACCGCCAGTCCCGCTTCCCGCGCCAGGTGCGCGATCTGGTAGCCGTCGCCACCGTTGTTGCCCGAACCGCACAGCACCGCGATGCGCTTCGCCCGGGGCCAGCGCAACTGCAGGGCCTCGAAGGCAGCAGCCGCGGCCCGCTGCATCAGCGTGTATCCGGGAATGCCGCGCTCCCCGATCGCGCGCCGGTCGAGTTCGCGCACCTGCGCAGCCGAATACAATCGCGCCCGATGAACGTTCGCCCGTCGAGGAAGATCCGCGTCGGTATCCATGGCGCGAGTATGCGGGCAGCCGCAAGGCCGCGTAAGCCGTGAGCGGCGTCGATCCCACGGTCCTGCAGGAGCTCGCGGATTCCATCCGCGGCTGGGCGCGCGAGCTCGGCTTCTCCGGCGCCGGCATCGCGCGTGTCGAGCTCGGGCGCGACCTCGCCCACCTGCGTGAGTGGCTGGCGCAGGGCCGGCACGGCTCGATGGCCTACATGGAACGCCGCCCCGAACTGCGCGCCGATCCGGCAGCGCTGCGCCCCGGAACGCTCAGCGTGATTTCCGTGCGCCTGCCCTACTGGCCACGTGCGGCCGACGCCATGCGCGTGCTCGATGATGGCGAGCGCGCCTACATCTCACGCTACGCCCTGGGTCGCGACTACCACCGCGTCCTGCGCGCGCGCCTGCTGCGCCTGGCCCGGCACATCGAGCAGCGGATCGGGCCGCTCGGACACCGCGTGTTCGCCGACAGTGCGCCGATCCTCGAGAAGGCGATGGCGCGCAACGCCGGCCTGGGCTGGATCGGCAAGCATTCGCTGCTGATCCAGCGCGACCAGGGTTCGTGGTTCTTCCTGGGCGAGCTGTTCATCGACATTGCGCTGCCGGTCGATGTGCAGGAGCCGGCCGCCGACGGTTGCGGACGCTGCAGCGCCTGCATGCGCGCCTGCCCGACCGGCGCGATCGTGGCCCCCTACACGCTCGATGCGCGCCGCTGCATCTCCTACCTGACCATCGAACATCACGGGCCGATTCCCGTCGAACTGCGTGCGCCGATCGGCAACCGCATCTTCGGCTGCGACGACTGCCAGCTGGTCTGCCCCTGGAACCGCGGAGCGCAGGTCAGCGCCGAAAGCGACTTCCTGCCACGCCATGGCCTGGATGCCGCTGGCCTGCTCGAGCTGTGGAACTGGGACGAGCCCGAGTGGCTGCGACGCACCGAGGGCATGCCGCTGCGCCGTCTCGATCACGCCCGCTGGCTGCGCAATCTCGCCATCGCCTTGGGCAATGCACCGCATTCGGCGGACATCGTCGCGGCGCTCGAGCGGCAGCGCGACCATGCCGATGCCGCGGTGCGCGAGCACGTTGCCTGGGCGCTCGAGCGCCAGGCCGCGAGCGCAGCCAAGGCGTTGCCATAGGACCTGGCGGGGGTGCCCCCCGTGTCCGCGCCACCCCGCACGAGACGGCGCGCAGGCCTCGGCCCTGCGACTCTGAGCCGTTACGGACAGCCCGCCGCGTCGATCGCCGGCATCGCGTCCACCGCGGCCCGCGTCTGCACGACGGCGTCGCGCAGGCTCGGCGGGATCTCGCCCAGGGCATCGAGCTGCGCGCGCGCCGCCACCGCGCAGCCACGTTCGAGCAGCACGTTGGCCAGGTTGTTTCGCGCGGGCACGGAAACCGGATCGAACTGCACGGCCTGGCGCAGCGCCGCCTCCGCTGCGGGCCGGTCGCCGGCCGCGTAGCGCGTGTTGGCCAGTGCCTGCCAGGCTGGGGCGGACCCAGGCCAGCGTTCCAGCGCGGCGCGATAGGCGCGCTCCGCCACATCGAAGCGACCCAGGGATTCGAACGGTGCGGCGGCCGCAAGCCAGTTCTCCGCGTCGGCGTAATCCGGAACGCGATCCGGCACGACGGCGGCGAAGGCCCAGCGGCCGGCGCGATCCCAGGCGCCAAGGAAGCGCCGCGCACTCATGGTGAGTCGCTGCTCGGTACCGGAGCGCAGGATGAAGTCGCCATCGGCCGGTTCGTATCCGACCAGCACCGCGTAATGCCAGGCGGGCCAGCGGCGCAGGCCAAGGTTCTGCAGCAGGAGTACCGGCTGGCCGGCCCTGAGCGCGCCCACCAGCGACTCCGGCGTCGCATCCAGCCGCAGGGGCAGACGATCGAAGCGTCGCGTTGCGGCGATCATTTCCGCCTGCAGGCTGCCCTCGCGGCCCGGCACGTAGATCAGCGGCGTGAGGTCACCAGGCGTCGCCGCCAGCCCCTGCGCCGCGAGCACGGTGGCCAGTGCGGCCGGACCGCAGTGGTGCTCGGTCTGCGCGAAGAACGGCACCTCGCGCAGCTCGACCGCCGGCCCCGGTGCGTCGATGCGCGGCGGCGCCGTTGCGCAGCCCGACACCGCAAACAAAACGGCGGGCCACAGGGCCCGCCGCAAGAAGCGCTCGACCGCCTGCCTCAAAACGACTGGAAGACGTTGATCACGCCGACCAGCTCGAGGATCAGCAGCACGATGAACACGATGCCGACGACCGCCAGCGCACCCGCACCGGCCGGCTGCGACTGGATGTTGACTGCCATCTGCTGCAGCTCGGCGTCGCTCAGCTGGGCCACGCGTTCGGCGGCCAGCGCCGGCTCCACCCCCCAGGTCTCGAGCTGCGAACGAACCTCGTCGCGCGCCATGAAGGTCTGCACCGTGGCCAGGTCGGCGGCGCGCGATTCGGCCGCCAGGGCGCTTTCGGTGCCGATCATCCCGGCATGGACGGGAAAACCGATCAGCATCAGGGCAACGGACAGCCAGCCTGCGAGCAGGGCACGAAGAGTCGTATGCATCGGGTTCACTCCGGTGGTGGTATTCGAATTTCGCGCGATGCTAGCCGCCGGCCGAATGGCGCGCCAATGTCAGCCGAGCAGGCCCAGATGCGAACGGGTGGAGCCGTCGAGCTTCATGTCCTGCTGCGCGTCGGCCTGCAGCAAGCGCGAAGCAAGTTGCTTGCCGAGCTCCACGCCCCACTGATCGAAGGCGTTGATGTCCCACAGGACCGACAGCACGAAGCTGCGGTGCTCGTACATCGCCATCAGCGCTCCCAGGTGGAATGCATCGAGGCGCGGCAGCAGGATCAGGTTGCTCGGTCGGTTCCCGGGGAATACGCGGTGCGGGATGGCCTGCTCGAGCCCCTCACCCTTCATGCCGCGGTCGGACAGTTCGGCGCGTACCTCGTCGGCATCCTTGCCGCGCATCAGCGCCGCCGCCTGCGCCAGCGCATTGGCGATCAGCAGGCGCTGCTGGCCCGGCAGCGCATGGTCCGCGGCGACCGGCAGGATGAAGTCGACCGGATGCACCTGCGGCCCCTGGTGCAGCATCTGGAAGAAGGCGTGCTGGCCGTTGGTGCCGACGTCGCCCCACAGGGCCGGCGTCGTCGCGCGGGCCGGCGTGCCGTCGCGCCGCACGCCCTTGCCGTTGGATTCCATCTCGAGCTGCTGCAGCCAGCCGGTGAAGAAGGCCAGGCGCTGCGCATAGGGCGCGATCACCTGTGTCGCGCAGCCGAGCGCGCCATGATTCCAGACCGCAAGCAAGGCCAGCAGCAGCGGCAGGTTCTGCGCATCCGGCGCCTCGACGAAATGCCGGTCCATGGCATGCGCCCCCGCGAGCAGCTCGCGGAACATCGCCGGCCCCAGTTGAAGCATCGCCGACAGGCCAACCGCGGACCACACGGAATAGCGGCCGCCGACCCAGTCCCAGAAGCCGAAACTGTTGTCGCGCTCGATGCCAAAGGCAGCCACGGCCTCGGCATTGGTGGAGACCGCCACGAAATGCCGGGGCACGGCGTCCGCGCCGAGGGCCTCGACCAGCCAGCGCCGCGCGGCGCTGGCATTGGCCATCGTTTCCTGCGTGGTGAACGTCTTGGAGGTCACCACGAACAGCGTGCGCGCAGGATCGAGCCGCTGCAGCACCGCGGCGAGCTGGGCTGCATCGACATTGGCGACGAAGTGCGCTCGCGGGCCAGGTCCGGTGATCGCCGCGAGCGCCTCGCAGACCATGCGCGGACCCAGATCCGAGCCGCCGATCCCGATATTGACCACATCGGTGATGGTGTCGCCGTGCGCGCCACGCCAATCGCCGCCGCGCACGCGCTCGCAGAAGGCCGACATGCGATCGAGTACATCGTGCACTTCGCCGTCCACCCGTCGGCCGTCCGCGTACATTGCATGGCCGCGCGGCGCCCGCAGCGCGACATGCATCACGGCGCGGCCCTCGGTGTGGTTGATCGCCTCGCCGGCGAACAGGCGGCGACGCCAGTCGGCAAGCCTCCTGGTCTCGGAAACTTTCAGCAGCAGCTCGAGCGCGCGCGCATCGACGCGCTGCTTGGCGTAATCGAGCGTCAGGCCGCAGGCCTGTGCACGAAAGCGGGTTGCGCGCCCGGCATCCGCGGCAAACAGCGCTTTCAGGGACAGGGAATCCGGAGCGCGTGCGTGCGCGAGCACGTCGGTCCAGGCATCGGTTTGTTCGAGGGCAGTCACGGCAGCGAAGGCATCGGTCGTCAGGCTGCGACCATGCACGATCCTCGCCGCGCGGCCAAGCGCGGCAATCATTCGTCCGGTTTTCGATGCGGCGCCCGTGACGGCACCGCGAGCGATCAGGCTGCCTGCACCGGGATGGTGTTGGCGGTCCGCACCACGCGGTTGGTTTCGTCGAGGTAGACCAGTCGCGGCTTGAAGACGCGGGCCTGGGTCTCGTCCATTCCGGTGTACGCGCAGATGATCAGCCGATCTCCGACGCGCGCCCTGTGCGCCGCTGCGCCATTGACCGAGATGATTCCGGAACCGGCCTCGGCCCTGATCGCGTAGGTGGTGAAACGTTCACCGTTGCCGACGTTGTAGATCTGGATCTGCTCGAATTCCATGATCCCGGCGAGGTCGAGCAGACGCGAGTCGATCGCGCAGCTACCTTCGTAGTCGAGTTCGGAATGAGTGACGCGGGCACGGTGCAATTTGCACTTGAGCATCGTCAGTTGCATGGCTTGACCACTTGGCTGGGCGACTCCGGGCGGCCCACTAAGACATGCACCCGGTAATCAAAGCGTGAACAGCGCGGGCGGCCCACAAAGACATGCACCCGGGCTTTGTGCGTAATGCTGCTACACAAAGCGGACGCGCAGTGTAGCCGCGCATCCCGGGAGCATCAACACTTTCCTCATAAGGACAGATACCGATTGTCGATCAGCCGCGTCCGTCCGAGAAACGCAGCGACCAGCACGATCCATTCGCGTGCGTCGGACGCCGGCGCAGAAAGGTCCGGGGCGCGGACCTCGACGTACTGGGGCGCGAAGCCCGCAGCCTGCAAGCGCTGCATGGCCTCGAGCTGGAGCGCGTCGTAGTCGCGACGTCCTGCCGCCAACGCGTCGGTGACCTGCACCAGCGTGTGGAGGATCGTCGGTGCGATGCGCCGCTCCTGCTCCGACAAGTACTGGTTGCGCGACGACAGCGCCAGGCCGTCGGCAGCGCGCGCGGTTGGATGCCCGACGATCTCGATCGGCATGTGCAGGTCGGCCACCATCCGCCGGATCACCTGCAGCTGCTGCCAGTCCTTCTCGCCGAAGATCGCGATGTCCGGCTGCGCCAGGTTGAACAGGATGCTCACGACGGTCGCCACGCCGTCGAAATGCCCCGGGCGGAATTCGCCGTCCAGAACGCCGTTGAGGGCCGGCACCCCGACCGTGCTCAGCGCCTCCTGTCCGCGCGGGTACATCTGATCGACATCAGGCGCAAACAGCAGGTCGCATCCGGCCGACTCCAGCCGGCCGCGATCCGCCTCCAGCGTGCGCGGATAGCGCGCGAAGTCCTCGTTGGGCCCGAACTGCAGCGGATTGACGAAGATGCTGGCCACCACCCGCGGCGCCAGCGCGCGCGCGCGCTCAACCAGCTGCAGGTGCCCCGCATGCAGGTTGCCCATCGTCGGCACCAGCGCGATGCGTTCGCCGGCGCGCTTCCAGGCCGCGACCTGCGCGCGCAGCTCGGCGATCGTGTGGACGGTGCGCATTCAGAAGCAGTGCTCGGCCGCCGGGTAGGCACCGGACTTCACTTCCTCGACATAACCGCGGATCGCCGTCTCGATGTCGACGCCGCCGACCATGTAGTTCTTCACGAAACGCGGCTTGCGGCCGATCGTGACCATCGGCGAGATGTTGAGGATGTCGTGCATCACCAGGATCTGGCCGTCGACGTCCGCGCCGGCACCGATGCCGATTACCGGAACCGGGCTCTCCTGCGTGATGCGCCTGCCCAGGGAAGCGGGCACGCATTCGAGCAGCAGCATGTCCGCGCCGGCGTCGGCCAGGATGCGGGCGTCGTGCAGCATCTCCTCGGCCGCGGCCTCGTCGCGCCCCTGCACCTTCATCGCGCCCATCTTGTGCACGAACTGCGGCCGCAGGCCCAGGTGCGCGCATACCGGCACGCCACGCACGGACAGGTATTCGACGATGCTCGCCTGCTCGCGGCCGCCCTCGAGCTTGACCATCTTGGCTCCACCTTCCTGCATGACGCGCTGGCTCGCATCGAGCGCACGTTCGAGCGTGGCATACGACAGAAAGGGCAGATCGGCGATCAGGAAAGCGCGCTCCAGATGCGGTGCCACACACTTCGAGTGATAGACGATGTGGTCCACCGTGACCGGCGTGGTGGTGTTGCCGCCGTGGAGGACCATGCCGAGCGAATCGCCGATCAGCACCACGTCGACGCCGACGCGATCCTCGATCAGGGCGAAGCTCGCGTCGTAGCAGGTCAGGCAGGCGATCTTTTCGCCCTCCTTGCGCATGCGGCGAAGTTCGGCGATCTGTACCGGCTTGGGCTTTTCGTTCATGGGGCGAAGGATGACAGGCGCCTCGCGGCGTCTACAACAAGGCGTCGGTCGGCAGGCGCAGGAACGGCGCCTCGCAGTCCAGGGCGGCCACCAGTGCGGCGTAATCCTCGGGGCTGCCGACCAGGTCCAGGCGCGCGGTATCGACCTCGATCACCGGCGTGCGCGCCGATTCGCGCAACCAGCGTGCATAGGCGGCCGACAACGCATCCAGGTAGTCGGGCTCGATCGGGGTCTCGTAGTCGCGCCCGCGCTGCGCGATGCGCGACATCAGCAGATCGACCGGCGCCGTGAGGTAGATCAGGCGGTCAGGACGTGGCAGCTCGAAGGCCAGGCGCTCGAACACGCGGACGTACAGCGCCAGGTCCGGTGCGGACAGGGTCAGCTCCGCGAACAGGCGATCCTTGTCGAAACTGAAATCCGCCACACAATGGCGCGTGAACAGGTCACGCTGGTGGAGTTGCTCGACCTGCCCGGCGCGCTGCAGCAGGAAGGTCATCTGCGTGGAGAAGGCGGCACCCGCCGGATCGCGATAGAAGCGCGCGAGGAAGGGATTCTCGTCCGGCTGCTCGAGCAGCAGCGTGGCGTCCAGCGTGGCCGCAAGCTTGCGTGCCAGGGTGGTCTTGCCGGCGCCGATCACGCCCTCGATCGCGATGTAGGCCGCCCTCATGCGGGCGGGGCGTCCAGCGCATCCCAGGCGCTGAGGCCCTGCGTGCCGGCGCGCTGCGCGTGCGCGTGGACCGCGCCAAGTCCCGGGATCTCCAGGGTCGGGGACAGTTCGGCCAGTGGCACCAGCACGAAGTTGCGGCTGGCGATGCCGGGATGCGGCAGATGCAGGCCGGGCTCGTCGACCTCGCAGCCCTCCACATGCAGCAGATCGAGATCCAGCCGACGCGGCCCCCAGCGCTCGCTGCCGCGGATCCGGCCGGCGCTGCGCTCGATGTCGATCAGCGCATCGAGCAGCGCGCGCGGAGGCATCAGGGTCTCGATCCGGCAGACCGCGTTGCAGTAATCGGGCTGGTCCGGCGGACCCATCGGGGCGGAGCGGTAGAAGCGCGAGGTCGCCACCAGGCGCGTGCCATCGAGCGCCGCGATGGCGTCGAGCGCCGCGCGCAGCTGAGCCGCCGGGTCTCCGAGATTGGCACCCAGGCCGACATAGGCGGAATACACGTCGAGCGCAGTCAGCTGGCCGGCGACGCCTCGGCTCCGCCGCCACCGCGACGGCCGCCACGACGGCGACGACGACGGCGCGGCGCCCCGCCAGGCGCGGCGACGCCGTGTTCATCCCCGGCACCGTGATCGTCAT
>CAMLNE010000069.1 GCA_946481265.1 uncultured Panacagrimonas sp.
GCCCTCGCGGCGTGACTCACATCAACGAGCCTCCGGGAAAACCGGGGCGGTTCAGTTCCGGCAACGCCAAGGTGAGGCTCTACTCGCGTGCTGCGCCAACGCTGAACAAGTACGACATGCCCTGACCGCCGTACAGCCGCCTTCGGGCGGCTACTGCTGGATCTGCCAAGCGCCCGACGCATAGCGTCCGGGCGCTTTTTGTCGTTTCCGAAGACCGATTGCCCCGCCCACCAGCCATCGCCTACTGGCGCACTCACTTGATGTCTCCTAGCTGGCGCTCACATTCGGGCTTCCAAATCCGGCAATAACCCCGTTACCGTTGGAGGCGAATCCGGTAATACCTGCACCCCCGAGAAACGCGCCTTTCGCGGCCGAATCTGCGATTAGGTCATCCATTTCGCTGCAAATCTGACCGTACCTCGCCAGCCGATCTGGAATCGCCTAATCGAACCGCGCGCAAGTGTTGATTCATATTGGGGCACGAATCTGGCAGCCCCGTTGCGCCGACGTTGTCGGGGCAACTATCCGGTGACAAGGTGGCAACTATCCGATGACAACTCGGGCAACTATCGGGTGACAACGCGGGTAACCATCCGGTGACAAGACTCGTAGTACTAGCGATCAGTCTCTCTGATTTTCGATCTCGCCCCCAGGATATGGGGGCTTTTTCGTAGAGCCGCAGAGAACTCCAACGTGTTCAGGCATTACCTCAGTCCGCTCGAGCCTTACCGCCGAAAGCTGGTCGCCGCTCCGCGCTATTTGGTGCGATGCGGGACGCCCAAGCGGCCCGAGGAGCTCGCCCTGCACGACTGTCTTGGGCTGACCTACTGGCAGCGGCGTGACCGCTGGCGGCTCGTGGGACCCCGCGGCGCGAACTGCGATGTTCCGGTACGAGGCGCATTCACTGCCAATCATGGCGAGGCCGTCAGGGTTGCCGCCATTCAGGGGCTCGGTATCGCGTTGTTGCCAGAGCCAACCCTGACCCACGATCTTGCGGCGGGCCGCCTGGTGCCGGTACTGCCAGCGTGGTCACTGGCGCCGTCGCCGATGTATCTCGCCTACACCCAGGATCGTAGACCGACCGCCAAGCTTCGCAGCGCGATCGATTTCCTGCTCGATCGATTCGGAGCCCAGCGATAACGGAGCATTCCTTTCCGCCTTCGTCGCTCATGTCTGCATCGAACGCATGGCCCTGCGATGCCCGTCCGATGTGATGGGAGTACCCGACCAGGAACGTGTTGACGTGGGTCGGTGGATTCCGTGCGGCCAATTCCCGGCGCGCCGATGGCCGGCCTGATGCCGACCTTCGCTGGAACATCGAAAAAGCCGATCCGATTGCGACGAAGCGGACGTCGAGCAACTGAACCGCCAGAGCCACGGGTTGCGAGGCGCGCGCGAAGGACGGCGCATGGACGTCGCCGCTGGCGGCACCGATCACTGAGGATCGCGCGAGCGGATCTTCTTGATCCGATATTCGAGCTGCGCCCGCGTCAACCCGAGCTGGCGCGCGGCCAGCGAGACGTTGCCTTTCGCCCGCGCCAATGCGGCCAGCGCCAGGCGGTCCTGCGTCGCCGGCAGATCGAGTGCCCCTTCCTTGCCGTGCAACCACGCGCCGACCGCTTGGAGGGCGTCCGCGGCGGCGGCATCGGGACGGGTGTCCCGGTGCGGTGCGACCAGTTCCCCTGCGCGCCCCAACTCCAGCGTGCGGGGATTCTGTTCGCCGGTGGCGGCGAACAGGTGAGAGCGGTCCAGCGGCTGGCCTTCGTCGGCCAGGATCACGCCGCGCTCGAGCACGTTCTCGAGTTCGCGCACGTTGCCCGGCCAGTCGTGATCGAGCAGGGCTGCCAGCGCGCGAGGCGTCATCCCGGGCAGGCGTCGTGCGTGCAGGCGCGAGAACCGGGCCAGGTAGTGCCCGATCAGCAGGGGAATGTCGTCACGCCGTTCGCGTAGCGGCGGGATGAGGATGGGAAACACGTTGAGGCGATAGAACAGATCCTGGCGGAAGGTTCCGTCGCGGATCGACTTCGCCAGATCTGCATTGGTCGCGGCGATGACGCGCACGTCGGCCTTGCGCGTGCGCGTGCTGCCGAGGCGCTCGAACTCTCCGGTTTGCAGCACACGCAGGAGCTTGCCCTGGGCGGTGAGGCTGAGCGTGGCGATCTCGTCGAGGAACAGCGTGCCGCCGTCGGCCAACTCGAAACGCCCGCCGCGCGACACGTGCGCGCCGGTATACGCGCCGCGGTCCGCGCCGAATAGCTCGGACTCCAGCAGGTCGTTGGGAATCGCCGCACAGTTCACGGCGACGAAGTCTCGTGTCTTGCGAGGACTGCGATCATGCAACTCGCGGGCGAACAGGCTCTTGCCCACGCCGCTCTCGCCCAGCAACAGCACGGTCGCGCGCGTCGGCGCCACCCGGTTGATCTGGTGAAGGATCGTGCTGAACGCGATCGAACCGCCGACCGGCGCGTTGATATCGGAGGACGACGCGTTGCGGGATAGGCGTGCGAGGCGGCGCTGCGATTCGCGCGCGGCTGGGGGCGTCGCGGCTCGTGCAACGAACGGGTGCAGATCCTCGACGTCGCGATCCGCGTCCGGCCAGTCCTCCACCGGTCGGGCCACGGCGCGGCACTGGAGCCCTCCGCAAGCGCGGCACTCCACCTCTCGCACCAGGATGCTCTTGCCCATGAAGGCGCTGGCATAGCCGGAGGCGTAGCCCGCGAGCATCCAGCACGCGCCTTGATGAGCCAGCAGCGTTCTGCCGACCGGTTGATCGACCTCGAACGAATCGTGGAACACGAACTCGCTGGCGATCTGACCGGTGCTCACTTCCATGCGGAACTGCTGGAGCCGAATTTCGGCCATCCCCTTGAGCGCGTGAAGTTGCGGCCCCACGGCGAAGGCTTCGAAGGCGCTGGCGTCACCTCGCAGGCGCTTGGCGAATTCCGCGTCGCGACAGCCCGCGCCATAGCCCATGCGGGTGATCACACCGCGCGCGGCGTCCAGTCCGAATCGGGCGACCAGTTCGCTGCGCATGCCGTAGAACGACTCGGCATGTAGCAACACCATCCGCTGATCCTCCAGCCAGATCCGCCCGTGCTCGGGATTGAAATGCAGGTGGTCGGCAATGTCGCGAACCTCCGGGAAGTGGAGATCCGCGGGAACGGGATCGCGCCGCGCCTTGCCGGTGGTTTTCACGGGTGCCCTGGCATTGCGGGCCATCTCTCTCTCCCTTCGTGAACCGGTGTTCATCAAAACATGTACCCGCACCCGTGTCATTTCGGAATTTGGTGAAGGATCCGGAAGAGCCGGATTCGGATGCGAGACCGGCCCGGTCGGGAATGGGCGTTGAATCAGCAACCTGCAGGTCCGCTGTGGAGATGGCATAGCCATTGCCCTCTCAGATGATCAGCCGGAGCGACAGACCCCGGCGCATGCGAGCGAGGAGAGACATAGCGATGGCGGACATCTCGTCCCTGGGTTACCTGTGCGTGGCATCCCCGCACCTTGCACAGTGGGAGCGCTTTGCAGTCGACATCCTGGGCATGTCGGCAGGCCAGTGCGACGGCGACGGGGCCCTCGCGCTGCGGATGGACGAGTGGAAACTGCGGCTGCGTATCGAGCCCGGCCCGGAGGACGACCTCGTCGCCGTCGGTTGGCAATTCGAAACGGCCGAAGCACTGAGGGCCTACATCCTGGACCTCGCGACGCGGGGCGTCCACGTGAAGTCCGGCGGCGACGCGTTGGCGGCGTCACGTTGCGTCGAGCAGCTCTTCTTCTGCTCGGATCCTGACGGGATCCGACACGAGTTCTTCTACGGGCCCGCCCACGCACCACAGGTCTTCCGTTCGAACGTCCTGCGGGGCGGTTTCGTCACGGGCGCACTGGGGGTCGGGCACTACGTTTCCGCCGCGAAGGATTACGACAAGACGCTCGCGTTTCATCGCGACGGACTGGGACTGAAGGTGAGCGATCGCATCCAGGCGCCGCTGATGACGCCGCACGGCGAAATCCCGTTCGACGCCACGTTCTTCCATACCGTGACCGGGCGGCATCACTCGTTCGCGACCGCCGCGCTGCCGTTCCCGAAGCGCGTCCATCACATCATGGTGGAAGTGAGCGACTTCAACGACGTGGGACTGGCCTACGACCGCTGCCTGGCGGCGGGTGTGCCGATCATGATGGGACTGGGTCATCACCCCAACGACGGCATGTTCTCGTTCTACGCGATTACCCCGTCCGGATTCGCGATCGAATTCGGCCACGGCGGATGCGTGGTGGATGAACAGACTTGGCGCGTGCGCACGTATTCGCAGCTCAGCGACTGGGGTCATGCGCCGCCGGCGGCCGCGATCGCACACCGATAACACAGCACGACAACCCAGGAGGAGAATCGACATGGACGGCGACCGACCGCAGGGGCAGATCAATCCCGGCCGTTACGAGGATGCAGTGCTGGGGTTCCGCAATCACTGGTACCCGGCGATGCTCTCTACGGACATCGGCGAGGAGCAGCTCGTGCCGATCACGCTGCTGGGCGAGAACCTGCTGTTCAAGCGCATCGACGGCGTCGTCTACGCCATCGCCGACCAGTGCCTGCACCGTGGTTTCAAGTTCTCGGCCCGGCCGGAGTGCTACACCAAGAACACCATCACCTGCTGGCTGCACGCGTTCACCTACAACTTCAAGAACGGCGAGCTGATCGCCATTCCCAGCGCGCCGGACAGCCGACTCATCGGCAATCGTCGCCTGCGCAGCTACCCGGTGCAGGAGGTCAACGGCATGGTGTTCGCGTTCGTAGGCGATCTGGTGCCGGTGCCCCCGCTGAGCGACGACGTACCGCCGGGCTTCCTCGACGCGGACTGGTGCGTCGTGCCGGCGGTCAACGTCAGCAGCGCCTGCAACTGGCGGCTCGCGGCGGATTCGGGTTTCGACCCGAACCACATCTTCATCCACAAGGACGACCACTTCCTGAAGGCGCTGGACCGGCCGTTCCCGATCGCGAACCGCCTGGTCGGCGGCGACACCTTCCACGAAATCGAAGAAGTCACCGGGCCCGGGCCAAAGGGTCTGGTCGACGCGCTGGGCAAGTCCGAGCCGGTGTTCGAATTCGAGTTCGAATGTGAAGGCGAGCGTGGTCGCATGGCTTCGCGCATCCCGCCGAATGAAATGGCCTACATGGCTTATGGCTCGATCCAGGGATCGATCTGGCTGCCGGGCGTGCTGAAAGTTGATCCGTGGCCGATTCTGGGCATGGTGCATTACGAGTGGTACGTGCCCATCGACGAGAAGTGCCATCGTTATTTCATCGCCTGGGGACGTAAGACCGTGGATCCCGTCGAGCGCGCGGCATTCCGCGACGAGGTGATGACCAAGTGGAAGCACCACGGGTTCGCTGAGTTCAACAAGACTGACCTCGAGGCGAATCTCGCGGTAGAGGTCGGGACGGACGGGCTGCCCTACAAGTCGGCGGAGAACCTGTTCGAAGGCGATGGCTACACGCTGGTGTGGCGACGCCTGGCCAGCAAGTTCAATCGCGGCGCGCAGGTCCGCGGCGGCGCCAAGGCCTAGGGCAAGGACATCATGGTCGCCAACACCGCCGAGACTGGCTGGACCCCCCACAACATCCGCGCGCTGGTCGATGTGAAGACCGGCACGCTCGATCCGCGCATCTATTGCGACGAGGAGCTGTACCGCATCGAGCTGGAGCAGGTCTTCGCGCGGAGCTGGCTGTTCCTCGCGCACCGCAGCCAGATTCCGAAGGCGGGCGACTTCTTCACCACGTACATGGGCGAGGATCCGGTCATCGTGTCGCGGCAGAAGGATGGCAGCGTGGCCGCCTTCCTCAATCAGTGCCGGCATCGCGGCATGCGGCTGTCGCGGCTGGATCACGGCAACGCCAAGTTCTTCACCTGCTCCTATCACGGCTGGAGCTACGACTCGTCCGGCAAGCTGGTAAACGTGCCGATGGAGAAGAACGGCTATTGCAGCAAGCTCAACAAGGCAGAGTGGGGCGCGGTGAGAGTGCCGCGCATTGCCGAGTACAAGGGCCTGATCTTCGGCTGCTGGGATGCGCAGGCTCCCGATCTGGACGCTTACCTGGGCGATGCGAAGTTCTACATCGACGTGATGTTCGATCGCAGCGAGGCCGGCACCGAAGTCTGGGGCGGGGTCCACAAGTGGGTGATCCCCTGCAACTGGAAATTCGCCGCCGAGCAGTTCTGCAGCGACATGTACCACGCGCCGCTGTCGCACATGTCCGCGATCCTCGCCGTGCTGCCGGAAGGCGTTCCGCCCGAGGCCGCGCAATGGCCGACCGAGGGCTTGCAGTGGCGCTCGCCGAACGCCGGTCACGGCGCGGGCTGGCATACGCCCGACGACCAGGGGCAGTTGCTCGGGGCTATCGTCGGTCCGTCGGTTGCACAGTACCTGATGGAATCGCGTCCGCGAGTCACGGCGCGCCTTGGCAATGAGCGGACGACGGCGGTCAACGGCGCGCACATGACCATCTTCCCGACCTGCTCGTTCCTGCCCGGCATCAACACGCTGCGCGTGTGGCATCCGCGTGGGCCGAACGAGATCGAGGTGTGGGCGATGGCGATCGTCGATGCGGATGCCCCGCAGGACGTCAAGGACACCTGGGGACAGGGCATCACCCGCAGCTTCAGCCCCGCGGGAATGTTCGAGCAGGACGACGGCGAGAACTGGATCGAGGTGCAGCGCGTGCTGCGCGGCGCCCGCGCTAAGCGTCAGCCCTTCAACCTGCAGATGGGCCTGGGCAACGAGAAGTCGGACGATCGCTTTCCGGGGCCACTCAGCTACGTGTTTTCCGAGGCTGCGGCGCGCGGGCTGTACACGCGCTGGGCACGGATGATGGCCGGCGAGTCGCACGCGCAACTGGCGCGTCCGCATGAGGACGTGTCATGACGCCGCGCGTCACGCCTGAGCTGAAACTCGAGGTCGAGCGTTTCCTGTTCGAGGAAGCCGCCTTGCTCGACCGTCATGAGTATCGGGATTGGCTGTCGCTGTTCGCGGAAGACCTCGCGTACCGGATGCCGGTGACGACGAACTACCACGAGCAGGCCGTCGGTGCGCCACCGCCGCCGGGTCCACAGGCGTACTACTTCCACGACGACCTGCGCACGCTCACGCAGCGCGTGAAGCGCCTCGAAACCGGCAAGGGCTGGGCCGAGATGCCGCCCTCGCGCACGCGCCGCATGATCAGCAACGTGGTGCTGACGCCCGCCGACGTCGCCGGTGAGTGGGACGTGGCCTGCAACTTCCTGCTGTACCGCTCGCGACTGGAGCGCCAAGTCGATCTGTTTGTCGGCGCCCGCGTGGATCGCCTGCGACTGCATCCGAACGGATCGGGCTGGCAGATCGCGCGCCGCGATCTGACGCTCGACCAGGGCACGCTGCTCGCCAACAACTTGAGCATCTTTTTCTGATGAGCCAGCGCATCCACGCCTGCGGCGTGCAGGAACTCGCCGACGGCGAAATGCGCGTCGTGGCCGATGCGCCGTTCGCGCTTGCCGTCTGTCGCGTCAAGGACGAGTGGTTCGCGTTCGAGAACAACTGCACGCACGAGGATTTTCCGCTGACCGAAGGCGCGGTGGACGGTCACGAGATCGAGTGTGCCCTGCACGGCGCGCGCTTCTGCCTTCGCACCGGCGAGATTCGCGCGGTGCCGGCGAGTTGCCCGATCCGCGTGTTCCCCGTTCACGTTGACGGCGATGTTGTCGAAGTGGAACTGCCCTGAGTCCCTACGAGAAAACCCTATGTCCGAACTGACCGAATCCAGCACCAGCCGCTACGTCGAAGCCGACGGCCAGCGTCTGCACTATCACGATGCCGGCCGCGGCCCCGTGGTGATCATGCTGCACGGTGGCGGCCCGGGCGCCGGCGGCTGGAGCAATTTCAATCGCAACATCGGTCCCTTCGTCGAGGCCGGGTATCGCACGATCCTGCTCGATTGCCCCGGCTTCAACAAATCCTCTCCGATCGTCTCCGCCGATCCACGCGGTCTGATCAACGCGCGTGCCGTTCGCGCCTTGATGGATGTGCTGGACATTCAGAAGGCCCACCTGATCGGCAATTCGATGGGTGGGCTGAGCGCGCTCACTTTCGCGCTCGAATTCCCGGACCGCCTCGACCGCATGATCCTGATGGGCAGCGCGGGACTGGGCCAGAGTCTGTTCCAGCCGACGCCGCAGGAGGGCATCAAGCTGCTGATGAAGCTGTACAAGCAGCCGACCCTGGAAAATCTACAGGCGATGCTGCAGGTGTTCGTCTACGACACTTCGGTGTTGACCGACGAACTCGTGCAGCAGCGCTGGCAGGCCATGCAGCGCTCGCAGGAGCACCTGGCGAATTTCGTCAAGAGCAATGAGATGAATCCGCGCGCACTGTTCGTGGACCTCACGCCGCGCCTGGGCGAGATCAAGGCAAAGACGCTCGTCGTCTGGGGCCGCGACGACCGGTTCGTGCCTTTGGACAACGGCATCAAGGCGGTCTGGGCCCTTCCGGACGCCGATCTGCAGATCTTCGGCCGCTGCGGGCATTGGGCGCAGTGGGAACACGCAGAGAAGTTCAATCGGCTTGCGTTGGGTTTCCTCGGTGCGTGACGCGCCTCGTACCCGTTCTTGAGCCGGAATCGACGATGAACGGACTGAAGGATGCGGTGGTGCTGATCACCGGCGGTGGGTCCGGCCTCGGCCGCGCGCTGGTCGAACGCTTCCTGTGCGAAGGGGCGCGCGTCGCGGTACTGGAATCCAGCGCCGCACGCGCCGCGAGCTTGCGCTCCGACTTTTGCGAGGAGGTGGAGGCGATCATCGGCGACGTCACGGTCTACGCCGACAACGTGCGCGCGGTCGAGCGCACGGTTGCCCGCTTCGGACGACTCGATACCTTCATCGCCAATGCCGGCATCTTCGATTTCTTCCAGGCGCTGCCGCGGTTCGAGGGCGACAAGCTCGCCGCGGCGTTCGACGAGTTGTTCGCGGTCAACGTCAAGGGCGGCCTGCTCGGCGCGCGGGCCGCGCTGGCCGAACTGGTGAAGGCCCGTGGCAGCATCATCTTCACGATCTCCAATGCCGGCTTTTATCCCGGGGGCGGCGGTCCGCTCTACACCGCGTCGAAGCACGCGCTGGTGGGCCTCGTGAAGCAGCTTGCGCACGAACTGGCACCCAAGGTGCGGGTGAATGGTGTCGCGCCGGGCGGCATGAGGACGAATCTGAGTGGACTGCAGGCGACCGGTACGGGAGCGCAATCGCTCGCAGACGTAGAAGGCCTCGACCAGATGCTGCGCGACGTCACTCCGCTGCAAATCTCGCCGAAGCCCGAGGACTACTGCGGGCCCTATGTGCTGCTCGCATCCGCGACAGATGCGGGGCCCATCACGGGCACGATCATCAACACCGATGGCGGGCTTGGCGTGCGTGGGATCGTCAACATCCGCGGCGGAGAGGCGCTTTGATATCCCTCTACGATTGCCGGATCCATGTCACTGCCGAATCGCTTGAGCCACCCTCGCTGGGGTTCGTTCTCCTGCTCCGTGCGACTGGCGTAATCACATAGAGAGTGAGCAGAACAAGACCGGGCAGGCGGAACCGCCCGATACAGAACGTTGGCCTTCTGAAAGCAGACTAACGCGACCTTTCGCTTGTGGCATCAAGCGACCTTAATCGACGACGGCTATCAGCTTGAGCCCCACGCCCGTTGTCAGCGCGCTCGATGTGTTGCTACGCGGTCCGCTCGAGCCGGGGGACGGGAAGATTGATGTCGAGTCCCGCACGCTCGTATCCACGGCGGAAGTCCACACAGTGCCGTTCCATCCAGCGCCGGGCCTTCTCCGCGTCTCGCTCCTGCAGTGCGGCGAGAATGTGCTGATGTGCGACGAAGAGGCGTTCGCCTGCCGGGGCTCTCCGCAAGACAGGCAGGAAAGCCCGGTACAGCAGGTCGCTGATGGCAGAACGACACAAGACGAGTGCCCGGTTTCCCGAGGCCTCGGCGATGCCGTTCATGAACGCCAGATCGAGTTCCAGCAGTTTCGACGGACTGCGTAGGGCCTTGGCCGTCAGCCGCTGGTTCTCCTGGAGAACAGCGAGCTGATCGGGCGTCGCGTGGCGGGCGGCCGCCTCGGCCGCCGCTGGCTCGATCGCCATCATCGTTTCCCAGAGTTCGAGGAAGGTGACCTGCTGCAGGATGATCGCCGCGGTCATGCGTGAAGAGACATGCACGCCGGTGGGCGCGTTGACCACCAGCTGCTTCGTGCCCCGCGGCCGGACGAGCAGGCCGTCCTGCTCTAGGACCCGGATGGCCTCGCGCACCGTCGAGCGGGTCACGCCAAACGCTTCTGCCAAAGCCCATTCCCCTGGAAGCGGTGTTCCTACCGGCCACTCGCCGCTCATGACCTTGCGGGTGATGCTGCTGGCGACCGCTTGGTAGGCGCGCGGGAGCTCGATGACTTCAACTTCGATTGAGGATGGACGCTTCACCGCACTCTCCGTTCGATCGCGCCGAGCTTGAAGGAACGGGACGTTCGCGTCGGTCCCGTGTCGTTAAAAGCGGCAACGGTGGCTAGACATAATTGTACTACAGTAGTACAAGAACACCGTCCGCCGGATCTGCTGTCGGGCAAAAAAACATACATGTCTACGACCGGAGCGAGAAATGTTCAGCGACGCGTTGATTAGCAATCTGACCCGTGCAGTGCACGAGGATCCCGAGACCCGGCTGGCCACACGGCACGCGACGTTTTCGTCCTTGCTGGAGTTCGGTCCGCACACGCTTCTGGTGAAGGCGCGAGAGGGCGACGTGAAATTCATTCCGTCTCCGACGACGGATGAACCGTGGGACTTCAGCGTGCGGGGATCGGCGGAGACCTTCCGGCTCTTGCGCGAGACCGCCACCCCCCTGACGAATCATCCGATCGGAATGGCGACACAGGGGCTGATGGCAGTGGGAAGCACCACGCCAACGCATCTGCGCTTCGAGGGCAACTACCAGAAGCTCTACGCGAACCTGGCTGCGGTGTGTGCCGTGCTTTCGCAGTTTCGCCACATCGAGGGATAAGCCATGGCCAATTCCAAGATCGAGTCCATCGTCGGTCGATACGTCCATGTCGCACTCGACGGGCGCGACTACCGAACCTATTTCGAAGAGAACTCGAACACCAAGGGCAGGCCGATCGTGTGCCTGCACACCGCCGGTGCGGACAGCATCGAATTCCGACACCTGCTTGCCGACCCGGAGATCGCCGAACGCTTCCGCGTGATCGCCTTCGACATGCCTTGGCACGGACGCTCGCTGCCACCGGATGGCTGGTGGAAGGAGGAGTACAAACTTTCGCGGCGCTTTTACGTGGCGTTCGTCGTGGCGTTCTGCGAGGCGATGGGGTTGGACAAGCCCATCCTCATGGGATGCTCGATGGGTGGCTACGTGATGTTCGACATCGCGCATGATCACCCGGACGCGTTCTCTGCGTTCATCTCGTTGCAGGGCCGCGATCAGGAGAAGGCATGGGATGGCCTGTCGAAATGGTTCGTCCACCCGGAGGTGAATGCGAACACGCTGATTCGACCGCTGATTGCGAGCCTGATCCCGGCCTCGGCGCCCGAGGCGCGACGTTACGAGATCGAGTGGATCTATGCCCGCTGCGGCCCCGGCGTCCTGCCGGGCGATTTCCACTTCGCAAGCGTGGATCACGACAGCCGCGAGTATGGGCCGCAGCTCAGTCGTATCGGCGAGAAGATGTATCTGATCGCTGGTGATTGGGATTGGAGCTGCTTCAAGGAACACACCGACCGGATACAGCAGGCGATCAAGGGCATCACCGTGATCCGCTCGCCCGACCTTGGCCACTTCCCCATGTCGGAGAACCCGGTCGCGTTCCGAAAGGCGCTGGACCCGGTCCTGAGGAAGATTGAGCAACGCTCGAACTAGATCGGCGACTCCACCTATCCCGCGACTCCGCCAACAACCGAGACCCGTCCCGTGACTGATCTGCTGAGCCAACCCCTCAGACTGCCCTGCGGGGCCACCCTGTCCAACCGCTTGGGCAAGGCCCCGCTGACTGAAGGCCTGGCCGACGAGCACAATCGCGCCAACGA
The DNA here is from genome assembly GCA_946481265.1 of uncultured Panacagrimonas sp. The sequence continues at coordinate 12,108 of CAMLNE010000069.1, forward strand.
GAGGCTGGTGCGACTCTACCGGCGCTGGTCGGAAGGCGGCGCCGGCCTGCTGGTGTCCGGCAACGTGCACATCGACCGGCGCTACCTCGAGCGGCCGGGCAACGTGGCCATCGACCGCAACGGTGGGCTCGAATGGATCAAGGCCTGCGCTAAGGCCGGGACCAGCGCGGGCAATCACTTCTGGATGCAGATCAATCATCCGGGGCGCCAGGGTGCGGTGACGCGCGACGGTACCTTTCCCGGGCCGTCGGCGATCCCGCTCAAGGTTCCCGGACGTCCGCCGTTCGTGACGCGCGCGCTGGCCGAGGAAGAGATCCTCGAGATCATTCGCCGCTTCGCGTTCGTCGCGACCACCGCGCGGGAGTGCGGCTTCACCGGCGTGCAGATCCACAGCGCACACGGATACCTGCTGTCGTCGTTCCTCAGCGGGCTGTCCAACACCCGCACCGACGCGTGGGGCGGCAGCCTGCCCAACCGTGCACGGGCCTTGCTGGAAACGGTGCGCGCAGTACGCAAGGCCGTGGGACCGGATTTCCCCGTCAGCGTGAAGCTCAATTCATCCGACTTCCAGAAGGGCGGTTTCACCAACGAGGAAAGCGTGGAGGTCGTGCGCTGGCTGGGGCAGGAAAAGATCGACCTTCTCGAGATCACCGGCGGCAACTACGAGGAACTGCCTTGGCTGGAGGACGTCAAGCCCAGCACGAAGCGCCGCGAGGGCTATTTCCTCGACTACGCGAAGCGGATGCAGGCGGTTGCGACGATGCCGTTGATGATCACCGGAGGCATGCGTACTCGAGCGGGCATGGAAGAGGCGTTGCGGACTGGCGGCATGGACGTGATCGGGCTGGGCCGTCCGACGTGCGTCGACACCGACATCTGCAAGCAGCTGTTGTCAGGGGAGGCTGAGAGCGCTGCCAGTTACGAGAGCGCGCTGCCGGTCGATCCACTGGTCATCGCCGCGGGCGCGACACCCGCCGAGGCCAAGGCGCTCGAGATGTGGACGAATCTGGTTTGGTTCTTCGTACAAATCTGGCGGCTCGGTGATGGGCTTGAACCCAAGCGGGACATGACCGCGCTGGAGGCATATCGGATCTACCGGGAAACGGAGGATCGGCAGTCGGCGGCCTTGGCTCCATTGGATTCTCAGGCTCGGGTCACGACCTGATCAGGCCCACCGCCGCGCTCCGGTAAAAGCGCCCGAAACTGAACTGCCTTTTAAGATCGCAGTGCCGCCAGAAGCGGACGGTCGCGAACTTCCGCTCCTGGCACCTAGGGAACGTCTGAACAAGCCACGAATTCATCTGCGGGCGAGCGCGTGATGACGCGACGGCGTATCGATGGACAATGGATCGCGCTGTGCGCAGGCCGATAATCGAGTTGTCGATGCATTTTCATCGTCCTCTCCTCTCAGATCCCAAACTGCGGACGCAGTCCGCCTGTCAGAGCCAACAATTTCTTGCGCGCCATCCACAGATTGGCCAGTGCAAAGAGCGTGACGATCTGCGCGGCGTTCTTCGCCAGTCCCTTGAAGCGCACCTTCACGAATCCGAACTGGCGCTTCACCACCCGGAACGGATGCTGACGCGCGCGCGAATGCTGGCCTTGCGATGCTCGATCTTCTCCAACGCGCGTTTCTGACGACCGTCGGGCAGTGCCCGAATACGACCGCGACGCGCAGCGATCTCCCAGCGAAAGCCCTTGCGTGCGACGCGATTCTGAGCGCCGGTGTAGCCGGCATCTGCATAGGCAACTTCTTCCCTGCCGTGAAGCAGTTCGTCCACGACTTCAATGTCCGCCTCGTTGGCCGGCGTGGTCACGACCGTGTGCACCAGACCCGAGTCGGCATCCGCGCCGATGTGCGCCTTCATGCCGAAGTACCACTGTGTGCCCTTGCAGGTCTGGTGCATCTCGGGGTCGCGTTCCCCGTCCGCGTTCTTGGTCGAGCTCGGTGCGGAAATGATCGTCGCATCCACCATGCTGCCGCGCCGCAGAAGCAGACCCTGGCGCGTCAGGTGCGCATTGATGCGCGTGAAGATCATCGCCGCCAGTTCGTTGACCTCCAGCAGGCGCCGGAAGTTGAGAATCGTGGTCTCGTCGGGAATTGCCCGGGTCAGCGACAGTCCGGCGAACTGGCGCATCGAGGCAACCTCGTACAGCGCTTCTTCCATCGCCGGATCGGACAGTCCGAACCAATCTGGAACGGACAGACGGATGACTTTGATGAAGCAACAGAGCCTGGGCAGTG
>CAMLNE010000070.1 GCA_946481265.1 uncultured Panacagrimonas sp.
GAACGCGGTGGCCGTCATCATGGCCACCGGCGGCTCGACCAACGCGGTGCTGCATTACCTGGCGATCGCCCGCGCCGCCGGCGTGAAATGGACCATCGACGATTTCGAGCGCGTGCGCCGCAAGGTGCCGGTGCTGTGCGACCTCAAGCCCTCCGGGCGCTTCGTCGCGGTGGACTTCCACCGCGCGGGCGGCGTGCCGCAGGTGCTGAAGATCCTGCTCGAGAACGGCGTGCTGCACGGCGAGTGCATGACGATCCACGGCAAGACCATGGCGGAAATGCTGAAGGACGTGCCTGCCCAGCCGCGCGCCGACCAGGAAGTGATCCGGGCGTGGACCAAGCCGATGTACAAGGAAGGCCACCTCGCGATCCTGAAGGGCAACCTCGCGCCCGAAGGCTGCGTGGCGAAGATCACCGGCCTCAAGAACCCGGTGATCACCGGGCCGGCGCGCGTGTTCGACTCCGAGGAGGCGTGCATGGACGCCATCCTCGGCGACAGGATCAAGGCCGGCGACGTGCTGATCATCCGCTACGAGGGGCCCAAGGGCGGGCCCGGCATGCGCGAGATGCTGGCGCCGACCAGCGCGATCATCGGCAAGGGCCTGGGCGAGAGCGTGGGCTTCATCACCGACGGCCGCTTCTCCGGCGGCACCTGGGGCATGGTCGTGGGACATGTCTCGCCCGAGGCCTACGAGGGCGGCACGATCGCGCTCGTGGAGGAGGGCGACTCGATCACCATCGACGCCAAGAAGCTGCTGATCCAGGTCAACGTCGACGATGCCACCCTGGCCAGGCGCCGCGCGGCCTGGAAGCAGCCCGCTGCGCGCTACACGCGCGGCGTGCTCGCCAAGTTCGCGCGCGTGGTGTCGAGCGCATCCAGGGGCGCCGTCACCGACTAGGCACGAGCGGCGCGACGGCGATGATGCGTCGCATCGGACTGTCGCTGCCCTGGCCCGGCGTGGCCGCGCAACTCGGCGCCTTCGGCATTGCGGGCGCCGATTCGCGGCTGAAGCCGTCGATGCGACGCCTGCACCAGTCGCGCAGTGCCAGGGCGCTGGCGATCGACCTGCTTTGCGTGCAGGGACAGGCCGCCGACGAGATCCCGAAGCGGGCGGACGGCGCCCCGGTCTGGCCCGAGGGCTTCGTCGGCAGCCTCTCGCACACCGACGGCTATGCGGCTGCCGTGGTGGCGCGCACCGACGCCTGTGTCGCGCTGGGCATCGACGTGGAGCCCGCCGAGCCCTTGCCCGGCGATGCCGGCAGCCTGGTGCTGACGGCGGACGAGGCGGCCTGGGTCGCGTCCTGCGCCGTCACCCGGCCGGAGATGGCGCGGCTGGTGTTCTGCGCCAAGGAATGCGTTCACAAGGCGATCCACCCGCTGCGCGGCGCCTGGCTCGAGTTCTCCGACGTGGGCATCGAGTACGACGCGCAGGCCGGATCCTTCGTGCCGCGGCCGCTCACGCCCGCGGCTGGCGCCGCGTTCAGCGGACTGCAGGCGCAGGGGCGCGTATTCCTGCGCGAAGGACACCTGGTCGTGGTGCTCGCGCTGTTTGCGCGGTCCGCGCAAGCCGGCGGGTGAAGCCGGGCGTTTTCTTCCTCGTGGAGCAACCGCCCCGGCGTCGCCCGGAGCCGAGGCCGGTTCGGCTTGACGCGCCCCGGCCCACCGCTTGTACTGCCGCGCCATCACGCCAACCTCGATCCGCTGTCCGTCCGAATGCCCGCCGCACCCGACCTCACGTTCCTGATCGAATCGCTCTACAACGACGGCGTGGGCAAGATGCGCCTGCACCTGATGAACGAGATCGCCAGGCGCGGCTACCGGGTGGAGCTGCTGCTCAAGGACATGGACAGTCCCTACCTGGCGCACGTGGACCCCGCCATCGGGCGACATCGCTTCGCCAGCGCTCACGCGTTCAAGGGCGTGCCGGGCCTCGCGCTGCACCTGCGCCGCACGCGTCCGCGCGTGCTGCTCACGCAGCGCGTGCGGCTCAACATGCTGGCGCTGCGTGCGCGGGCGCTGAGCGCGGCTTCCACGCGCGTGTTCGTCACGGTCAACGTCAACATGACGGCCAAGCTCGATCACCAGTCGGCGCGCAAGCGCGACCGGCAGGTCGATCACATGCGCACCTACTACCCGCGCAACGACGGCATCATCGCGGTGTCGCGCGGCGTCGCCGAGGACGCTGCCGGGCTGATCGGGCTGCCGGCCGACCGCATCACGGTGATTCCCAATCCCACGGTGACGCCCGAACTGGCGCTGCGGGCGGCAGAGCCGCTCGACCATCCCTGGTTCGCGCCCGGCCAGCCGCCGGTGCTGCTGGGCGCCGGGCGGCTGATGATCGAGAAGGGATTCGACACCCTGATCGAGGCCTTCGCCCTGGTGCGTCGCCAGGCGGACTGCCGCCTGCTGATCGTCGGCGAGGGGCCCGACCGCAAGGCGCTCGAGGCACGGGTGGCCGATCTGGGACTGGGATCGAGCGTGTCCATGCCCGGCTTCGTCGACAACCCGTACCAGTACATGGCGCGCGCCGCGGTGTTCGTGCTCTCGTCCACGCGCGAGGGCTCGCCCAACGCGTTGGTGGAGGCGCTCGCCTGCGGCACGCCGCTGGTCTCCACCGACTGCCCGAACGGACCGCAGGAGGTGCTCGAGGGCGGGCGCCACGGCCGGCTGGTGCCGGTGGGGGACGCACAGGCCATCGCGGCCGCCGTCATCGAGACGCTGCGCGAACCGCAGGGCACGCGCGAATCGCGCATGGCGGCGGCGCAGCGCTACACGGTGGAACGCAGCGCCACGCTGTACCTGGAGGCCCTGGGCCTTTCCGGAAACTGAGCAGAGAACCAAGGCCATGGCACGCAAGCTCGAACGACGGGTCCGCGACGGCAGACTCGCGTGGTATGCGCAGCACGCGGACGAGAATTTCTGGGACGAGCACTGGGAACAGCGTCTCAACGCGGACACCTATCGCGCCGCGCTCGATGGCCGCTTCCAGTACCTGGGCGCGCTCTACCGCAAGTGGCTGCCACGGGACGGCCGCATCGTGGAGGCGGGCTGCGGTCGCGCCGAGATCACGGTGGCGCTGCGCAAGCTCGGCTACGACGCCGAGGGCGTGGACTACGCACAGGAGACGGTCAACCGCGTCGGCAGGATCTTTCCCGACCTGCCGCTGCGCCAGGCCGATGTCACCTGCATGCAGGTACCGGACGGGCACTACGCCGGCTATATCTCGATCGGCGTCATCGAGCACCGCGAGGCCGGGCCCGAACCCTTCGTCGACGAGGCCTTCCGCATCCTGCGACCGGGTGGGATCGGGATCTTCACCGTGCCCTACATCAATCCGATCCGCGCCCAGCGCATCGAGCGCGGTGACTTCGCGGGTCCGCCGCCCGCGGACCTGCCGTTCTACCAGTACGCCTACAGCGAAGCGGACCTTCGCGCGCTTCTCGAGCGGGCCGGTTTCGAGGTGCTGGACAGCCAGCCCTACGGCGGCTTTCGCGGCATCACCGACGAGAAACGCTGGACGCGTCGCTGGGTCAAGCTGCTGCGCCGGCTGCCCCTGGTCGGGCCCCGCTTCTCGCGCTGGCTCGACCATTGCCGCTACGGGCACATGATCGCGATGGTCGTGCGACGCCCCGCGCGGACCAGCTGAGCGGCTGCCTTCGATGCCCGCATCGCCACCGACCCCGCGCATCACGGTCCTGATTCCCAGCTACAACCGTGAGCGCCTGCTGCTGCGCGCGCTGGACAGCATCCGGGCGCAGAGCCTGCGCGACTTCGAGATCGTGGTCGTCGACGATGGTTCGACGGACGGCACGCAGGCGGCGGTGGCGGGCTGGTCGTCGCAGCACGGGGTTCCGGTGGTCTATGCGCGCCAGGACAACGCCGGCCAGCACGCGGCGCACAACCGCGGTGTGCAGCTGGCCAGCGGTGAACTCGTCGTCATGCTCGATTCCGACGATCTGCTCGCGCCCGAGGCCCTGCGCCACTACGTCGAGGTCTGGGACGCGATCCCGGCCGCCGAGCGCGACGGCTTCTGCGGCGTGCTGGGCCACTGCGCGTGGTGGAGCACGCGCCGGAACACGGGCGATGCCTATCCGCAGCCGGTATTCGACTCGACCTACCTCGAGATCAAGCAGCGCTACAAGGTGCACGGCGACAAGCCGGGCGCCTACCGCCGCGACCTGTTGCTGGCGCATCCCTACCCGGTGTTCCCGGGTGAGCGTCGCTTCCGCATGTCCTGGGTGGCGCAGACCCTGGCGCTGACGCACCGCGCGCGCTTCATCGACGTGGTGCTGCACTACGTCGACCAGCAGGCCGACGGCCTGTCGTCGAACACGCTGCGCAAGCGCCTGATGGCGCCGCGCGCGCTGTGGTTCTGCTTTCGCGACGAGGCCAACCGCTTCACCGTCGGCTATTCGCGGCGCCTGCGGATGCAGGCGCACGAACGCTACGTGCGCTACGCGCTGCACGTCGGCCAGGGCCTGCGCGCGCAATGGCGCGAGATCGACGACCATGCGCTGCTGCTGCAGGCATGGCCCGCAGGATTCATCAAATGGCTGCGCGACGTGGTTTATCGTCGAGCGGGATGGGTGAAGCTCGACAACCGCCCGGTATCGTCCACGCCATGATTCTTTCCAACCGCTACAACTTCCTGTACGTCCACATCGCCAAGACCGGCGGCACCAGCGTGCGCGCCGCGCTGACCTCGCTGCGCTGGCGCGACCCGTACTACTTCGCGCAGTGGATCTGCTCGCGGCTGTCCGGCGTCACCGGCCATCGCATCGCCTCCAAGCTGCCGCGCCACGCCAAGATCGTGTGCGCGCAGGAGATGCTGCCGCGCGAATTCTTCCAGGGGCTCTACAAGTTCGCCTTCGTGCGCAATCCCTGGGACCTGCAGGTGTCCAGCTACCACCACCTCAAGCGCGAGCGGCCCTTCCTGCTCGAGGGGCACGAGTCCTTCGATGCCTTCACGCGCTGGAAGCTGGACCCGGAGCGTCCCTACCAGTACCACCTGGACACGGCGATCACGCCGCTGACCGACTACCTGGTGGATCTGCACGGAAACCTGCTGACCGATTACCTCGGCCGCTACGAGCGCCTGCACGAGGACTGGGACCACATCTGCCGGCAGCTCGGCATCGCCGCCCCGCCGCTGCCGCACAAGCGCCAGGCCACCGACCGCCAGAAGGATTACCGCAGCTACTACAGCAGCGACCTGGCGGAACTGGTCGGCAACTACTTCCGGCGCGACGTGGAGCTGCTGGGCTACCGTTTCGATCCTGACTAGGGCTATGTGCGGCATCGCCGGGATGGTGCTGCGCCAGGGCCGCGTCGATGCGGACAGCCTTGTGCGCATGGCGGCGACGCTGAGGCATCGCGGGCCCGAGGACACCGGGCACTACGTGTCGGAGGCCTTCGGCATCGCGCACACGCGCCTGGCGATCATCGACCTGGCGGGTGGTCACCAGCCGATCTTCGACCGCGACAAGCGCTACGCGCTGGTGGCCAACGGCGAGATCTACAACTACCGGGAGTTGCGCGCCGAACTCGAGGCGCTGGGCGCGCGGCCGCAGAGCGCATCGGACAGCGAGGTCGTGCTGCACGGCTGGGCGCAGTGGGAGCGCGCCTCGCTCAAGCGCCTGCACGGCATGTACGCCTTCGCGCTGTTCGACCATGCGCAGCGCCAGCTGTGGCTGGTGCGCGATCGGCTCGGCATCAAGCCGCTCTACTACGCGCGCCTGGCCGACCGCGTGCTGTTCGCCTCCGAGATCAAGGCCCTGCTGCGGGCGCTGCCATCGACGCCCGACGTTGACCCGGTGGCCCTTGCCCAGTTCTTCGAGAATCAGGCGTCGAGCGGTCGCCAGACGATCTTCCGCGGCATCGAGCGCGTGCTGCCGGGCGAGGCGCTGCGCATCGACGCGGAGCTGAACATCGAGCACCTGCGCTACTGGCGCGCCACCGATGTGGCGCCGCGCGAACTCACGCACGAGCAGGCCGTCGAGGAGTGGGAGCCGCTGTTCGAGCAGGTCATGCGCGAGCACATGCGTGCCGATGTCCCCTATGGCGTGTTCCTCTCCGGCGGTGTCGATTCCGCGGTGCTGCTGGCCCAGCTCAAGCGCCTGCATTCGCAGCCGGTCCGCAGCTACTCGATCGGCTGGTCGGATGCCGCGCAGACCGACGAGCTCGACGGCGCGCAGCGCATCGCGCAGCTGCTGGGCTCTGACCACCAGCCGATCCGCCTGTCCTCGCAGCAGGTGTTCCGGCGCCTGCCGCGCTGCGTGTGGGCGGCCGACGACCTGATGCGCGACTACGCCTGCCTGCCGACCCTGGCGCTGGCCGAGGCGGCGGGGCGCGAGCTGAAGGTGGTGTTCAGCGGCGAGGGCGGCGACGAGGCCTTTGCCGGCTATGGCCGCTACCGGCCGGCCTGGGCCGAGCGCGTGTTCAAGTCGCTGCGCTACCCGGGCAGCGGCGGCTTTCGCGCGCGCGGCGAGCTCGATGCCGGCTGGGCGCGGCGCCTGTTCCAGCCGCCGCTGCACGAGGCGCTCGAGCAGCATCGCGCGCCATTCGTGCAGGCCTGGTCCGAGACGCCGGCGTCGTGGTCCGACCTGCAGCGCCGCCAGTACGTGGACCTGTCCACCAACCTGCCCGACGACCTGCTGGTGAAGGCCGATCGCATGCTGATGGCCTTCCATGTCGAGGGCCGCGTGCCCTTCCTCGATCACCGCGTCGTCGAGTTCGGCCTGTCGCTGCCCGACGCGCTGAAGGTGCGCAGGGACGCCGGCAAGGTCTTTCTCAAGCGCTGGGCGGAGGGGTTTCTTCCCGCCGACCACCTGTGGCGGCACAAGGCCGGTTTTCACGTGCCGGTCGGCGAATGGCTGCGCGGTGACTTCCTCGCGGCGCTGGCGCAGAAGCTGCCGGCGAGCCCGGCGATCCGCCAATGGTGCCGGCCGGAGGCGGTGACCGCGCTGCTGGCACGCCAGGCCGCGAAGCACGACGCCACGCGCGAGGTCTGGAGCCTGATGCAGTTCGCGATCTGGCACCGGTTGTTCGTCGAGCGCGGCATGGACGGCGCGGTGCCGGCTGCCGAGGAAGATCCGCTCGCATGGCTGTGAACGGCGAACGCCCTGGACAGCCGCCGCGGGTCGCGTTCTTCCTGGCGACCTCGGGACACAGCGGCGTCGATCGCCTGATGCGCAACCTGATCCCGGCCGTGGCGCGCCGCGGCTATGCCGTCGACCAGCTCAAGGTGCGCCGGCATGGACCGGACCTGGGCGATGCGCCCGGTGTGCGCGTGGTCGACCTGGGCAGCGCGCACGTCTATTCCAGCCTGCCGGCGCTGGTGCGCTACCTGCGGCGCGAGCCTTGCGTCGTGATGCTGTCCGACAAGGACAAGGTCAATCGCTGCAGCGTGATCGCGCGCGCGCTGGCCGGCGCCGATACGCGGCTCGTGCTGCGCTCGGGCACGACCATCTCGGTGGACCTGGCGCACCGCGGTGCGCTGGATCGCTGGATGCAGCGCAACTCAATGCGCTGGCTCTACCGACGCGCACACGCGGTGATCGTGCCCAGCGATGCCGCCGGCCGCGACCTGTCCGACTACACGGGCCTGCCGCGCACGCTGGTGCGCACGGTGGCCAGTCCGGTATTGCCGGCGGCGCTGTTCGAGCAGCGTGCGCCGCGTCCCAGGCATCCCTGGTTCGCGCCCGGCCAGCCGCCGGTGATCCTCGGCGTCGGCGAGCTGTCGCCGCGCAAGGATTTCCTCACCTTGCTTCGCGCCTTCGCGACCCTGCGCGCGGGCGGCGGCAACTGCCGGCTGATGGTGCTCGGCCGCGGCGGCGAGCGCGAGGCGCTGCTCGCCGAGGCACAGCGGCTCGGCGTGGCGCAGGACTTCGCGCTGCCCGGTTTCAGCAGCGAGGTGTTCGCCTGCATGACCCACGCCGCGGCCTTCGCCCTGTGCTCGCGCTGGGAGGGCATGCCGGTGGTGCTGATCGAGGCGCTTGGCTGCGGCACGCCGGTGGTGGCCACCGACTGTCCCGGCGGTTCGCGCGAGCTGCTGCAGGATGGCGCGCTCGGCAGCCTGGTACCGGTGGGCGACGTGGCCGCGCTCGGTGCCGCGCTGGCGGCGCTGCTCGCGCAACCCAAGCAGGCCGAGCGCAATCGCGCGGCGGCGCGGCGCTACGAGATCGAGCAGGCCACCACCGACTACCTGCACGCGATGGGCCTGCCGCCCCGGCCCGGAGAAGCCCTGGCATGAAACGACTGGCGGTGATGATCTCGTTCTCCGGCGACGGCGGCGTCGAGCGCATGGTGACCAACCTGTGCGCGGAGTTCGTGCGCGACGTGCAGGTGGACCTGCTGGCGCTCAAGCTCGGCGGCGGACATGCCGCGCGCATCCCGCCCGGCGTGAACCTGCTGCCCCTGCAGGCGCGGCATTCCTGGAGCAGCGTGCGCGAAGTCGCCCGCTACCTGCGCGAGCAGCGTCCCGACGCCATGCTGGTGGCCAAGGACCGCGCCGGTCGCGCGGCGCTGGCGGCGCGTCGCCAGGCCGGAACCGGCACGCCGATCTTCATCCGCCTGGGCACCAACCTGTCCGCCGCGCTCGAGCGCAAGGATCCGTTCAGCCGCTGGCTGCGTACCGCGCCGATGCGCCGACGCTATCCCGAGGTCGACGGCGTGGTCGCGGTATCGGAAGGGGTGGGCGAGGACGTCGTGCGGGTCACCGGCATCGCGCCCGCGCGCGTCCACGTGATCCGCAATCCGGTCATCACGCCGCGCCTGGCCGAGCAGGCGGCGGAGGCCACGCCGCATCCCTGGCTGGTCGACCGGACGCTGCCGGTGATCCTCGGCATGGGGCGCCTGACCCGGCAGAAGGGCTTCGACGTCCTGCTGCGTGCCTTCGCCGCCGTCCAAAAACAACGCGCCTGTCGCCTGATCATCCTCGGCGAGGGGCCGCAGCCGGGCGATCGCGAGCGGCTGGAGAACCTGGCGCGGGAGCTGGGCATCGGCGAGCGCCTGCTGCTGCCGGGCTTCCAGAAGAATCCCTACGCCTGGCTGTCGCGCGCCGACCTGTTCGTGCTGTCCTCGGCCTGGGAGGGTTCACCCAACGCGCTGACCGAGGCGCTCGCGCTGGGCATTCCCAGCGCGTCCACCGATTGTCCGAGCGGTCCGGCGGAGATCCTGGCCGGCGGCGCGTTCGGGCCGCTGGTGCCGGTCGGGGACGCGGATGCGATGGCGGGCGCGATGCTTGCGACGCTCGATGCGCCGCTGCCGGCCGAGCGTCTGCGCGAGGCGGTGGCGGAGTATCGTTCCGACCTCAGCGCACGACGTTACCTGCACCTGATGAACCTGCTTTCATCCGAACCCGGCGCTTCCTCCTGATGGCCGACGGCATCCGCAGCCTGCAGGTCATTGCCAGCCCGCGCATGGGCGGGGCGGAGACCACCTTCGTGCGGCTGGCGCGTGCGCTGGATGCGGCCGGCCACCCGGTCCTGGTCGGCATGCGGCGCGGTGCGGAGCTGCAGCGGCACCTGGACGAGACGCTGGCCGCGGAAGTCTTCCCGATGCGCAACTACGTGGATCTGGGCTCGATGGTGCAGATCCGCCACGCAGCGGAGCGACATGGCGCGCAGATCGTGCAGTCCTGGGCCTCGCGCGCGAGCTGGCTGACGCGCGCGCCGGAAGGCGCGGTGCACATCGCGCGCCTGGGCGGCTACTACAAGCTGCGCTACTTCCGGCACGCCGATGCCTGGATCGTCAACACGCGGCGCATGCGCGAATGGATGGTGGCCAAGGGGTTCCCGCCCGATCGCGTCGAGTGGATCAACAACTTCGTGCCGCCGATGCCGGCCGGCACGATCCCCGCGCTTGGCCGCGAGCAGCTCGGCATCCCGTCGGACGCGCTGGTGGTGATCGGGCTGGGACGCTTCATCGAGAAGAAGGGGTTCCAGGATCTGCTCGCCGCCTTCGCGATGCTGCCGGAGCGGATCGAGGATCGTCCCGTGCACCTGGTGCTGGTCGGCGACGGCATCCTGCTGGCGAAGCTGCGCTCCGCCGCGGCCCCGCTGGGCGCGCGCGTGCACTTCACCGGCTGGCTCGACCAGCCGCTGGCCTTGCTGGCGATGGCCGACGTCTTCGTCTGCCCCTCGCGGACCGAACCGCTCGGCAACGTGGTGCTGGAGGCCTGGAGCCAGGGACTGGCGGTGGTCTGCACGGAGACCGACGGCGGCACCGAGCTGATCCATCCTGGCGATACCGGCCTGCTGACACCCGCGCAGGACATCGGGCGCCTGGCGAACAGCATCGAGCGGGTGCTGCGCGACCCGGCGCTGCGCGCGCAGCTGGCGGGACATGGGCTCAACCACTACCGCCATCGCTACAGCGAGCAGAAGACGCTGGACGCGACGCTGGATTTCTACCGGCGGGTCATCCGCCACGCCGGTCGCCGGCGCTGACCGCGGACGCTCGCGGTCGCGTTCGAGGTGTGGAGGCGCGCCAGCCGGATGCGCCCCTGCGCGACTTGCACAGGGCGCAAGACGCCTGAGCGCCGTCGCGCCGCGCTGCGCACACCCGTTTCGACCGGCACCCTACGGCGCTCGTCGTTCCGTGGCTCCCGGCGCGCCGATCAGCTCGCGGTACACCGCGAGATTTCCTTCCACCATCTGTTCCACCGAGAACTCGCGCTCGATGCGTGCGCGGCCCTGCGTGCCGAGACGCGCGCGCAAGCAGGCGTCGTCGATCAGCGTGCGCAGCGCGCCCGCCAGCGCCGTCGCGTTGCCGGGTTCGACCAGCAGGCCGCTGACGCCGTCGGCCACGGCCTCGGGCATGCCGCCGGCGCGACTGGCGATGATCGGCACGCCGGCCGCCGAGGCCTGCAGCAGCGACACGCCCAGACCTTCGGCCAGCGCCGGGTGCACCAGTAGGTCCAGGGCGCCGATCCAGCGCGGCAGGTCGCGGCGAAAGCCGGCGAAGCGCACGACCTCGCCCAGGTCCGCGGCCTCGCGTTCCAGCGCCTCGCGCAGCGGGCCCTGGCCGAAGCAGATCACGCGCAGGCGCGAGCGGTCGGGCAGGGTGCGCAGGGCCGCGAACAGCACGCGGTGCCCCTTGCGTTCGATCAGCTGGGCCACCACGCCGATGATCAGCGGGTCGGTCGGTAGTCCGAACTCGGCGGCGAGGACCGCGCGCGATTCGGCGGACTGCCAGGGGCGGGGATCCAGGCTGGAGCGCACCACGCGCAGCTTGGACGGCGGCACGCCCTCGCCAGCGAGCACCTCGGCAATGCCCTGCGAGATGGCGATGACGCGGTCGTGCAGGCGGTACTTGAGCGCCACCCAGGCGCGCGACTCGCGGTTGTCGACGCGCCGCGACAGCACCACCGGGATCCCGGCCAGCCGCGCGGCCAGCGCGCCGAGCACATCCGCGCCACGGCGCGAATGCAGGTGCACCAGGTCCGGCCGCCGCTCGCGCAGCACGCGGTGCAGGCGCGCCACGAAACCCAGGTCGGCATCGCCGCTGCAGGGCAGCTCGATCACCTCCACCGGCGAGCCGGCGAAGGACTGCCCGATGGCGGCGCCGGGAGGGCACACCAGGGTGCTCTCCACGGCGTGGGTCTGGAGGCCTTGCAGCAGGAAGGCCACCTGCTGGGCGCCGCCATAGAGGTGCAGCCCGGTCTCGACGTGAAGGACCTTCACGCCGCGTCGGCCAGCAGCCTGCGCACCTCGGCGGCGACCTGCGGCGGCTCCAGGTCGCGCATGCAGGTGAAGACGCCGCCGCAGGTCGGATTGCGCCGGCAGGGTGCGCAGGGCAGGTCGTGGTACAGCACCCGCAGCGGCGACTCGGCGCCGTGCGTGTACGGCCGCGTGGAGCCGAACAGCGCGATCGTGGGCCGTCGCACGGCGCTGCCGATATGGGTCAGACCGGTGTCGACACCGATCACCAGCCGGGCATGCTCGAGCAGGGCGGGCAGGTCGGAAATGCGCGTGGCGCCGACCAGGTCCACGGTGTCGTCCGGCATGCCGGACAGGATGCGCTGCGCCGCCTCGCGGTCCGCCGGGCTGCCGAACAGCGCGAACGGCCCCAGGCCCTGCTCGCGCAGCCGGTGCGCCAGCTGCCCCCAGTACGCCTCGCGCCAGTGCTTCTGCGGACGGGTGGTGAAAGGGCACAGCGCGATGAACCCGGGCGCCAGCCGGGTGCCCTGCATGATCTGCGTGGCGCTCTGGCGCGCCGGTGTCGCCGGCAACAGGCGCGGCGCGCCGGGGTCGGTGCCGGCATCCAGCTGCCGGGCCAGGTAGCGATACTCGCGACCGATCGCGCCCGGCTCGCCGTCCTTGGGGATCAGCTCGTCCATGAGGAAGGCGCCCGGTTCCTTGGATGCGAAACCGAAGCGCCGGCGCGCCTTCACCAGCCGGCACAGCACCCGCGTCTTGAACAGGCCCTGGGCATCGACCACCCAGTCGAACTTCTGCTCGCGCGCCAGCAAGCGTCGGGTCCGGAGCAGGCCGGCCAGGCTGGCCAGCCCGTCGGCGGGCAGGCGGATCAGCTCGTCGAGGCGCGGATCGCCCTCCAGGATGCCGGCCAGGGTCGGTTCCGCCAGCCAGGCGATGTAGGCCTGCGGATGTGCCCGGCGCAGGCCTTCGAGCAGCGAGGTGCAGAAGACGATGTCGCCCAGCGCGGAGATGCGAACGATCAGGATGCGACGGGGCGGCGAGGGGCGCGGGTTCATCGTCCTATAATATGGCTGGTACGCCCGCCGCCGACGGCGGGCTTCGCATTTGAGACCCCAAGGAAACACCCGATGACGACGATGGCCGACCGCGACGGCTGGATCTGGTACGACGGCGAGATGCGCCCCTGGCGCGACTGCACGACTCACGTCCTGACCTACACGCTGCACTACGGCGTCGGCTGCTTCGAGGGCGTGCGCGCCTACCAGACGCCCAAGGGCACCGCGATCTTCCGTCTGGGCGACCACACCCAGCGCCTGTTCAACTCGGCCAAGATCCTCGGCATGAAGATGCCGTTCACGCCCGAACAGTTGGAGGAGGCGCAGCTCGAGGTGCTCCGCCGCAACGGCCTCAAGGAGGCCTACCTGCGCCCGATGGTGTTCTACGGCGCCGAGGGCATGGGCCTGCGCGCGGACAACCTGCGCACGCACGTGATCGTCGCCGCCTGGACCTGGGGCGCGTACCTGGGCGCCGACAACATGGAGCGCGGGATCCGGGTGAAGACCAGCTCGTTCACGCGCGGCCATCCGAACTCCAACATGCACCGGGCCAAGGCCAACGGCCAGTACATCAACTCGATGCTGGCGCTCAACGAGGTACTCAAGGACGGCTACGACGAGGCGATCACGCTGGACACCCAGGGCTTCGTGGCCGAGGGCAGCGCCGAGAACATCTTCCTGGTCCATCGCGGCGAACTGCACACGCCCGACCTCAATGCCTGCCTGGATGGGATCACGCGGCGCACGGTGATGCAGCTCGCGCAGGACATGGGCCTGAAGGTCACGGAACGCCGCATCGGCCGCGACGAGCTCTACGTCTGCGACGAGCTCTTCTTCACCGGCACGGCCGCCGAGGTCACCCCGGTCCGCGAGGTGGACAACCGCCCGGTGGGCAGCGGGACGCGCGGTCCGATCACCGCGCAGCTGCAGGCCGCCTACCTGGCCCTGGTCAAGGGACAGAGCGCGAAGTACCAGGAGTGGTTGAGCCACACCTGATGCACGCGCGGCGCACCGCCAGCGATCACCGCCGGCTGGGCCGTGATCCCGGTTCCTTCCCCCGCAGCCCTTAGGTGACGAAGCCGGACCTTCGGCGGATCAGGCGCTGCGCGGAATAGGCCCGAAAATGCCCGTGGCGTTTGATGGGCATCCGGGTCCGCTGGAGGCGGATGCCAGCATCACCTCCGATCCGGAGCGGGCAACGGTTCCCGTATCCCGCCTCGGCTCTGCGTAGAACCCGCGCTCCGTTCCGAAGCCGGATCAGATCTTTCGGGACTGCCCCGACCAGTACCGATCACGCAGGTCGCGCTTGAGCACCTTGCCGTTCGGACTGCGCGGGATGGCATCGATGAAGTCGACGGACTTGGGTGTGCGCAGGCTGCCGAGTTCCTTCCTGCAC
>CAMLNE010000071.1 GCA_946481265.1 uncultured Panacagrimonas sp.
TGCGGCGGAGGTCGCTTTGGCGCAGCGCAAGGAACGAGAGACGAAATGTATTGGCTATACATGAGGAACGAGAGACGCGGCGATGCGCCAAAGCGGCCCCGCCCCGCGGCGCCGACACGGTGTCTGCGAAGCAGTGGGTGCGGGAGGCGCCGCCATGGCCCGCATCCGCACCCGCGTTCGCTCCGCTCTCGGCACCGTGATGCGGGCCGGTTGCCGCCACAAATCCGGCCATGCGGCGTTGCTCCCTCCTCATTTGCAGTGAGCAAACCTCGTCGGTCGCGCCTTGCCTGGCCGGATTTGTGGGGGCAACGCAGCGATCGAAATAGCGTTAACAGGCCCTAGGCTGGGAGGACATCCCCCCGCACGTCCGCACGCCGTGAAGAAAACCAGGCCCAAGCCGGCCGATGCGCTGCTCGAGGCGCACGTGGATTTCGTGCTCGAACAGCTGCACGGCGCGCCCCTTGCGACGCTGATCGAAAGCCTGCTCGACACCGTGCTGGCCGACGCCGCGGCGCTCCGGCTCGAGCAGATGGTCACGCGCGACATGATCAAGGCCACCGCGCGCACGTATGCGGTCGAGCTCGACCTGCAGGGCGGCATTCCCGAGCTGGTCGGCGACATCGCGCGGGCGCTGCACGTGCACTCGCTGCACGCGCACACGCGCCTGGGCGACCTGGTTCCGCAGCGCCGCTTCGAGGACCTGCTCGACCACGTGCTCGCGCTCAAGCCGATCCGCCAACGCCTGGTCGGCGAGCTGATCGCCAGTCCGCTGTACGAGCGCATCGCCTCCGAGCTGCTCTACAACGGCATCCGCGACTACCTGGCGCGTGCCAACCCGCCGGCCATCATTCCCGGCGCGCGTTCCGCGATGAACCTGGGGCGGGCCGTGGTGCGGCGCGCCACCGCCGGCTTCGAGGACGTGGTGGAGGACGGGATCAAGCGCCACATCGGCCGCAGCGTCGGCAGCATCTCGCGCAAGACCGCGCAGCCGCTGCTCGACGGCGAGCGCGACGCCGCGCTGCGCGAGGCCGCGCTCGATTCCTGGCGTCGCCTGCGCGGGCTGAGCATCGGCGAGCTGCGCGGCGACCTGTCGGCGCTCGACGTCGAAGAGCTGTTCGTGACCCTCTACGAATGGTGGAAGGAGCTGCGCACCACGCCCTTCATCGGCGCCATGATCGACACCGGCATCGACACCTTCTTCGACAAGTACGGGGACGCCACGCTGGCCGAACTGCTGGAGGATCTGGGCATCGACCGCGGCCTCATGCGCCGCGAGGCGCTGCGCTTCGCGCCCCACGTGATCGCGCAGGTGCACGAGGCGGGCCGGCTGGAGCCGCTGGTGCGTCGCCTGCTCGAGCCCTTCTACCGCTCCGGCCGCGTCGAGAAGGCGCTGGCCAGGGCCGGCACCTGAGGATCAGGCGGCCTGCGCGGTCGCCGGGTCGGCTGCGCGGCGCGCGCCGAGGTAGGCATCCAGCGAGCGGCGCGCGGCGGGGCCCAGATCGATCGGCTCGGCGCGACCGACCACCAGGTCGTCGAGGAAGACCTGGGCGCGCAGCTGCAGCGTGTTCTGGCCGTTGAACTCCGCGAAGGTCACCGTTCCATCGTCCGGATGGTGGGCCACCACCTTGAGCCACCGGTTCTGCCCGCGATCGTGGTCGTACACGCGAAACCAGCTGCTGAGCACCATCATCAGGTCGAGCAGCGCGACCGCATCCAGTTCCGCCTCCGGTGGCGCATCGCCCGGCGCCTGCGATGCCGGCGCCGATCCCTCCTCGCCGGGCACCGGGGCACGCGCGGTTGCCGCGCTGCTCGCGGCCAGGTCCTGCAACCCGTCCGCATCCGGATCTGGAGTCCCCGGTTCGAAGGGGATCGCCCCGGGCAGCGGGGGGACGGCATCGACTGTCACCGGCGAGGTGAGCGCGCCCGGCTGCGTGTCCACGGTGGCCCGCTCGACCTCCGCGACGGCCTCGCGCCAGCTTCGCAGCAGGGCCTGGATCCGCTCGTCGATCATGCCGATCTCGGCCAGGCGCGCGGCGAGCTCCTGGCCCAGTTGATCGAGCTCGACGGGACCGCGCGCCGCAGGACGCGGATCGACCGAATCCAGGAGGCGTAGCAGCAGCGCGATCGCCTCCTGCCAACCCTCGCTGTCCGCGCCCTGCTTGAGCAGGCGCAGCGCGGCCAGCGGCGCCCATCCCGAGTTCAGCAGGGGCCAGGCCGGCGCGGGAATCCGCCGGCCGAGGGTGCGCAGCTGCAGTTCCTCGGCCACCACGCGGCGCGTGCGCTCGATGATGGCCTGGCGGCGCTGGCGTGCGTCCTCCTTCTGCTGGGCGAAGAACTGTTCGAGGGTCTTTTCGTCGAGCGCGCCGGGCAGCGCGGTCTGGGAGCGGACGTCGTCGGCGGCCACCTCGAACTGGCCCTGGATCTGCCCGACCAGTTCCTCGATGCGGCGCAGTGCTTCCATGCCGCTGGTCCGCGCGCCGGCGGCCAGGGTGGCCAGCTCGCTCATCAGGCCGCGCACCGGGTGCTGGCGATCGGCAAAGAAGCTGGCGTCGTGCAGCGCGCTCTTGATCACCGAGAAGCGCAGCTGGTCGAAGCGCGGCTTGAGCGGTGCCGGCAGGCTGGGGTCCTGCATCAGCTCGTTGAACATCTGCCCGACCGCACCGGCCCGCTGCACGTAGGCGTAGGCGCGCGGCGCCTCCCAGCCGGGCACGATCTGGCCCGCCGCCGCGGTGGCCAGGTCGGAGCCGAGCTGCACGTCGCCGTAGGGGCCGGCGGCCACGGCGGTCGGCGCGTAGCCATCGGAGGACACGAGCCTGCGCAGGGCATCGAGCGTCGCCGCGTCCATCATCGGCGGCTGCGCGAATCCGTAGCCCTGCGCCAGGGGCGGCTGCGAGGAATGGAGCGCCGTCACCGCGCCGGGCCCGGCATGCGGTGATGCGGGGCGGGGAGCAGTTGCGCTGATCGCGGCGGGCTTGACTCCGGCCTGGTCCATGAACCGCAGCACGCGGTTGTACAGCTCGCCCAGGTCGCTGATGACCAGGCGGTCGAACAGCTTGAAGATGACCAGCTCGATGTCGAACTCGACGTCCAGTACCTCGGCGCTGCGCTGGAAGGCCGCCGAAATGGTCGCGGGTGCGAGCGCCGCGGGGCTGATCGGCGCGCCTTTTTCCTTGATCAGCCATTCCAGCCGGCGGCCGAGTTCGAACAGCAGGTGGCCGTAGAGATTCTCCGCCTTGGTCGCCATGCTCGAGACGGCGATGGATTCTTCCAGTGACCTGGACTCCTGCAGGCTCAGGTCCTCGAAGGCGATGTCGTCGTCGGCGTGCGCCTTGTCGGACTCGGGCTGGAAACCGGCGGCGATCTGCTCGCGGAAGATCCGGCCGATCTCCGGTCGGCCCAGGCGCACCACGCGCATGGTGTCGAAGTAGATGCGCTGATCCTTGTTGTTGGTCGCGCGGCGCGCCATCTCGAAGAGCATGTCGTCGGCGCCGTCGAACATGCGCTCGATGCCACGACCCAGGGTGTCCGCGGCAAGGGTCCTGAGTCCGGCCAGCAGCTCGAGCGTCGGCGCTTCGACCGTAGCCTGCCGGATGTCGGGCGATTGAGGTGCCGCGCTCGCGTTCAAGACTCGCTCCGATATGCGCCCGGTCCGCTCGGTCGGCGAAGCGGGGCCACTGGGGTAGCTGCAAGATCCTGCCCCTTGCCGCATCGCACGCTCATGGCAGCACGGGATGCGAAGTGGGGACGACGCCTGCCAGTTTGCCGATTTTCGTTAGCGGATGCGCGTTTCCGGTCGATTCTGCTCAGCCAAAGCGCAGGCGCATCTGGATCGCCTCCAGGTGGGCTGCCTCCTCCGCGAGATCGGCCTGCGTCAGCGGATGCGAGGCGAGCCACTTTCCGGTGAAGCCAAGCTCGAGGCTGCGCCGATTGACCGTCAGGCGCACCGGCGGCTTCAGGCCCGGCGTGCGCGAGCGGTGCAGCAGGAAGGCGAGCCGGAGCAGGATGGCCAGGCGCTGGATCGGCTCGATCCAGGCGCCCGGCAGTTCGGCCAGGGCGCCGACCGAGAACTTGTTGCGATGCAGGCGGACCAGGGCCGCGAGCAGGCTCTGGTCGGTCTGCGAGAAGCCCTGCAGGTCGGCGTTGCGCAGGATGTATTCGCCGTGCTTGTGGTACTGCGAGTGCGCAATCACCAGGCCGATCTCGTGCAGGCTCGCCGCCCAACCGAGCAGCGCCGCCGAGCGCTTGGGCTCGAGCCCCCAGGGACCCTGGACCTGGCGCAGCAGGCGCAGCACGGTGGCGCGCAGCGCCTCGGCATGGGCCAGATCCACGTCGTAGCGCCTGGCCATCGACTGCACCGCACGGTCGCGCATGTCGCGGTCGGACAGGCGGCCGAGCAGGTCGTAGATCACGCCGTCGCGCAGGGCGCGCTCCGAGGTCGCCATGGTTTCCAGGTCGAGGGCGTCGAACACGCCGGCCAGCACGGCCAGGCCGCCGGCGAAGACCGGGCGCCGGTCCTCGCGCAGCGCGGGGAAGTCGAGGCGGCTGACGCGGCCGCGGTCGATCACCAGCGACACCACTTTCTCCAGCCCCTCGCGGGTGATCTGCTGGTCCGCCCAGCCCTGCTCCCGCATCACGCGCCAGACGCCCCGCACCGTCCCGCTGGAGCCGATGGCCATGTCCCACCCGGCCTTGCGGTAGCGATGCTCGAGAAACTCCAGGCCGACCCGCGCCGCCAGTCGCGCCTTGCGGAAACGCGCGCGCGTGATCGCGCCGTCCTCGAAGAAGCGCGCCTGGTGCACCACGCAACCCAGTCCCACCGACTCCATCAGGCGCGGTTCGGCGCCGCGTCCGATGATCATCTCCGTGCTGCCGCCGCCGATGTCCACCACCAGCCGGCGCCGGGCCAGGCCCATGCCATGGGTCACCCCACCGTAGACCAGGCGGGCTTCCTCCACACCGGAGATGATCTCGATCGAATGACCGAGCGCGGCTTCCGCGAGCGTGTGGAAATCGCTGCCGCGCTTGAGCCTGCGCATCGAGTTGGTGCCCACCGCGCGCACCCGTTGCGGCGGCAGGTTGCGCAGGCGCTGGCCGAAGCGCTTCAGGCATTCGAGCGCGCGCACCTGCACCTCGGGGCGCAAGCGCCGCTCCAGGTCGAAACCCGCGGCGAGCCGGACCGGCTCGCGCAGGCGATCGACCACCTGCAGGTTCGCGCCCCGCGCGCGCGCCACCAGCAGGTGGAAGCTGTTCGATCCCAGATCGACCGCCGCGATCTGGGTGGCGGGATCCTCGTCGGTGGAAGCGATGGAAGGGCGCGGCATTGAGGGTGGTCGAGTCGTTTCGGCCGCGACGCGGACGAAGTGCGCGCGACTATATCCAAGGCGGGCGACGGTTCGCGCGTTGACCCGCGCGCCGCATTCCCCGAACATAGCGACCCGCCGCGCCCTCAGAGTCGCGCGACGAAGCAAGTTCCCCGGGAGCCAGCCACACATGAAATCCGCGCGTTGCGGCCTGATCGCCCTCGCCGCCGTCCTCAGCCTGCCCGCATGGGCGGAAGGCAATGTCGAGGCGGGCATGGAAAAAGCAAACACCTGCATGGGATGCCACGGCATTCCTGGCTACAACAACGTGTACCCGACCTATCGCGTGCCGAAGGTCGCGGGGCAGACGCCCCAGTACATCGAGTTCGCGCTCAAGGCCTATCGTGATGGGAATCGCCCGCACGCCACCATGCACGCCCAGGCGGCGGGCATGAGCGACCAGGACATCGCCGATATCGCCAGCTACCTGGCAACGGCGCCGCACCACGAATGATCGCCGTCATGACGAACTTCAACCGCATCCTGTTCGCCGCGGCGCTCGCCGCCGCCACCTTCCCCGCCGTGTCGGCGGATGTTGCCGCTCCGGAGAAGGCCGCGCTGTGCGCCGCCTGCCACGGTGCCGGCGGTGCCAAGCCGATCCTTCCGGAATATCCGGTCCTCGCCGGCCAGTACGCCAACTACCTGGCGCACGCGCTGCACGAGTACAAGGACGGCAAGCGCAAGAACCCGGTGATGAACGCGCAGGCCGCCGGCCTGTCGGATGCCGAGATCAAGGCGCTGGCGTCGTACTTCGCGGCGCAGACCGGCCCGCTGTACACGCCCATGATCCCGGAGCACAAGGCGCGCTAGGAAATCCCGAAGCACCTGCTGCTGCACGGCAGCGGCGCAAGGACAGCAGGCGGCCGGCCTGGCCTGCCGCCGCTGCATGCCGCACCTGCTGCGCTGCGCGCTCGCGCGGGCAACACCGCATCACCGGGGCCGACATCGTCGGCCCTTCGCATTGGGCCGCATCCTTCTTTGCCGCGACGACGGCCTTGGGCATGATCACGGGATGACCGGTCGGCCTCTCCCTGCGCGCTCCGCCCATTCCCGGGCGCTCGTGTCGCTGGTCATGCTGGCGGTGCTGTCCCTGCTCGACGGCTGCGCGGCCACCGAGGAAGCGCCCGCACCGACCGAGACGACGCCCGTGCAGCCGACCCTGGTTGCGTCGGAGCCTGAGCCTGAGCCCGAACCGGAACCGGAACCGCCGGCGCCCAATGTCGAGCCGCCCGAATTTGCCGGAATGGTCGAGGCCCACAACCGGTGGCGCCGGCAGGTCCACACGCCCGATCTGTCCTGGTCGAATGCCGCGGCGCAGGTCGCCCAGGCCTGGGCCGACGAACTTGCGCGGCGTGACTGCCAGGTCAGCCACAGCCCCGGCGACGAGCGCCGCCTGATCTGGGGCGAGAACGTCTACAGCTACTGGCGCGGCGGCCGCTATGAGGGCTGGCGCAAGACGCCGGAATTCGTGGTCGACCGCTGGGCCAGCGAGGGACAGTGGTACGACCCCGAGACGCACGAGTGCAACGCGCCGAGCGGATCGGTCTGCGGTCATTTCACGCAGGTGGTGTCGACCTACTCCACGCATGTGGGTTGCGCCCGCGCGCGCTGTCCGTCGGCCGAGGTATGGGTGTGCAACTACGCACCGCCGGGCAACTACAAGGACGTCCCGCCGTACTGAGCGGCGGTTGCAGGCCCATGCGCAGGACGGTCCTGCGGTAGATCGCGCCGGTCCGCCTGCGCCTCCTGAACGTATGCCGCGCTAGCGCTGTTCGACGCGGCCGAGGTGGCGCGACACGGCCAGCCAGGCGCCCGCCAGCCCGAGCACCGCGCCGGCTGCCAGCACCAGGCCCAGGTTGCGCGGATCGGGTCCGCGCAGGCTGAAGGCACCTTCGTACAGCGCCACCAGTTCGGAGACCGGCGTGGCCAGTGCGAAGCGCGCGACGTACACGGCCAGGATGGCGACGACGGCGCCGGACAGGCCGTACCAGAAGCCGGCGTAGAGGAAGGGGCGCCGGATGAAGCCGGGCGGCGCGCCGATCAGCTTCATCACCACGATCTCGTCGCGGCGCGATTCGATGTCCAGACGGATCGTGTTGCCCATCGCCAGCACCGCCGCGATGCCCAGCGCCACCGCGAGCAGCACGGCCAGGCGCGAGGCGACCGCCAGCGCGCTGGCCAGCCGCTGCGTCCAGGCGTCGTCGAGCAGCACCTGTTCGATGCCCTCGCGTGCGCGCAGGTCCTGCGCCAGGCGCTGCAGCGCCGCGGCATCCAGCTCGGGTTGCGGCGTAAGCGAGATCGAGGCCGGCAGCGGATTGGTCTCGAGCGCCTCGAGGACCGGCCCGAGGTTGGTGCGGGCACGGAAATCCTTCAGCGCCTGGTCGCGCGAGGTGTAGACGCTGGCGGCGATCGCCTCGTGCCGGCCCAGCGTGCCGGCCAGCGCACGGCCCTCCGTTTCACCGGTGGCGTCGCGCAGGAAGACGGTGATGTTGCGCGTCTGGTTGAGGCCGCCGGCGGCCACGCGCAGGTTGTCGACCAGCAGATCGAGGCCGGCGGGCAGGGCCAGCGTGATGCCGATGACCAGCGAGGTGAGCAGGGTGCCGACCGGATCGCGCCACTGGCGGCCGAGTGCGGCGACGCAGACGCGCGCGTGCTCGCCGAGCCAGCGGCGCAGGAAGTTGGGGCGCTTGAGCGTCATGGCCGATCCCCGTGGCAGCGCGATCTGCACCGGCGCCTGTTCAAGGCAGCGCCCCCAGCCGCGACGCGGCCTCGGGCCGGGCCGTGCTCTGGCGGCCGGCCTCGAGATGGATGACGCGGTGTCCGAGCCGCTCGATCAGGTCGATGGCATGGGTGGCGATCAGCAGGCTCACCCCGGCCTCGTTGAAGCGTTCGAACAGGCGCATCACGTCCAGCGCCATGCGCGGGTCGAGGTTGCCGGTGGGTTCGTCGGCCAGGATCAGCTGCGGCCGGGCGACGATGGCGCGCGCGATGCCGACGCGCTGCTGCTCGCCGCCGGACAGCGTGCGCGGCCGCACCCGCTCGCGGCCCAGCAGGCCCACCGCGTCGAGCGCGGCTCGCACGCGCCGCGCGATGTCGACGTGGGTCAGGCCGCGGATCACCAGCGGCAGCGCGATGTTGTCGAACACGCTGCGGTCGTGCAGCAGCTGGAAGTCCTGGAAGATCATGCCCAGCTCGCGCCGGTGCGCGGGCACCTTGCCATCGCGCGTGACGGCCAGGTCCCTGCCGTTCATGAGCACCCGGCCGCGCGTGGCGCGCAGCTGCATCGCTGCCAGGCGCAGCGCGGTGGACTTGCCCGCGCCGCTGGGCCCGGTGAGGAACAGCATCTCGCCGCGCGCCAGCTTGAAGTTCAGACCGTTGAGCACGTCGGCGCCGCCCGCATAGCGACAGCCGACATCCTGGAATTCCAGGATGTTTTCGCTGGGCGCGGTCTTGCTCACCTGCGCATCAGCTCCCGATCAACGCTTCGGCGTAGGTGGCGGCGTCGAACGGCTCGAGGTCGTCGATCCCCTCGCCCAGTCCGACGAAGCGCACCGGCAGCGACAGGCGCCGGGCGATCGCCAGCAGGATGCCGCCCTTGGCGGTGCCGTCGAGCTTGGTGATGGTGATGCCGGTCAGGCCGATCGCCTCGTGGAACTGCACGGCCTGGTTGAGCGCGTTCTGGCCGGTGGTGGCATCCACCACCAGCATCACCTCGTGCGGCGCGTAGGGATCGTGCTTCTGCACCACGCGCTTGATCTTGCGCAGCTCGTCCATGAGATGGCTCTGGGTATGCAGGCGCCCGGCGGTGTCGGCGATCACCACGTCGATGTCGCGCGCCTTGGCCGACTGCACCGCGTCGTAGATCACGCTGGCCGAATCCGCGCCCTCGCCCTGGGCGAGCATCGGCACCCCGGCGCGCTCGGCCCAGGTCGCCAGCTGCTGGGTGGCCGCGGCGCGGAAGGTGTCCCCGGCGGCCAGCAGCACGCTCTTGCCCTCCTTCTTGAAGCGCATCGCCATCTTGCCGATGGTGGTGGTCTTGCCCACGCCGTTCACGCCGGCGACGAACAGGATGTAGGGCTTGATGAAGGCCGGGATCTTCAGCGGCTCGGTGACCGGCGCGAGCAGTTCGACCAGGGCCTTCCTGAGCGTTTCGCGCAGCTGCTTTTCGTTCTTGATGCGGCCGAGGTTGATGTCGGTCTGGATGCGATCGACCAGCCACTGCGTGACGTCGATGCCGGTGTCGGCCATCAGCAGGCGCGTCTCGAAATCCTCCAGCGCGTCGGGACGCAGCTTGTCGGCGGCGAACAGGCTGCCGATGTCGCGGGTCAGGAAGGAGTCGCCCTTGTTGAGGCGCGAGCGGAACTTCGAAAGCAGGCTGGGCGATTCGCTCATGTCATGGAGAAGGCAGCGGCACCGGCTGGCCCGGAGGCGCTTCCGGAATCGGTGAAGTGTAAAGAACCCGTGGCGCCCCCATCAGCCAGACGCGGTGATGGTCGCGCTCGACCGCGCGGATCGCGGTATGCGTGCTGCGTGCCGGCAGCGGCGGCAGGATCGGCCGGCCCGGCTCGGCCACCGGGTAGCGGAACAGCCGGTAGAAGGTGCGCGCGCGCTGCTCGGTGACCGTGCCCAGCCACACCGGCACGGTCTGCTCGCCGGCGAGCACGCGTGTCCCCGAGTCCCACAGGCGGATCAGGTACTGCCGCTGTCCATCGATCGGCCGGCGCAGGGTCAGGCGCGCGTGGCTGCCGGCATGCACCTGCGGCAGCACCGGCAGCTGGTCGATCGTGGTGCTCTGGGTGAGCCAGCGCAGGGTGTCGGTCAGGCGCAACGGCGGCAGCGGCTGCCAGCCGGCGGCGAGCAGTTCCGACGCCACCCGCGCCTCGACTGCGGCCCACTGCAGGTCGAACTGGCGACCGCTGCGGCCGCGCACGTCGATGCGCGAGGCGGGCAGTTCGCGCCAGCCGTCCTCCCACCAGACGCCGACCGGGATCGTGTGCGGGAGGATGGGCGGTGTCGCCGCCGCCGCCCGCGTGGTGGCGCGATCCATGCCCCAGCTGGTGCCCGCCGCGACGGCGAAGATCGCCAGCACCGGCAGCGCGAAGCTGCCCGCGAACAGGCGCTCGGGACCGTGCTGGCGATAGCCCAGGGTCAGCGCGGCGACCCACAGCAGGCCCAGCGTCACGGCGAACGCGGTGAGGCTGACCCACTCCTGCGAGAGCACCAGCCGGGCCAGGGCGATCAGCAGCACCAGCGCGGTGGCGGTGCTGTAGGCGATCAGGCGCACGCGCAGCGGCCGCAGGGTGGCAAACAGCGTCGCCGCGCTGCCATAGACGATGGTGGCAAGGACGAGGTCGCGGGCCGGCGCCGGTCCGCCGTGAGCGAAGAAGCTGGGCGGCGGCGGCAGCAGCGGCGCCAGCCACAGCAGGGCCGTCACCACCACGCCGAACAGCAGTGCCGCGACCCAGTGCGCGGCGGCCCGCAGGCGCCGCCGCCACAGCAGCACGGCAAACACCGCCACCGCGGTGCTGCCGTATACCGGCCACTCGCCGAGCCGCGCGATGAAATGCGCCGCCGCATTGCCCCAGGGCGTGGCGAGGTCGGACAGCGTCTGGTGCACCAGCGCATCGAGCGGGCCGGGATAGCTGCGCCAGCCCACGCCGGCGAAGGCGAGCAGCCAGATCGTGCCGGCGCCCAGCAGCAGCGCGGCCACCGTGAGCAGGGCCGGCGTCTCCGGCTGCGCCGGGTCGGCCAGGCCCGGGCCGAAACGGCCGAGCCGGCGATGGCGACGGCTCCACTCGAGCAGCTCGCGCACCCACTTCTCGGCGTGGATGTTGAACAGGCCGATGGCCGCACGCGCGGCCCAGATGCCGAAGATCAGCAGCATGATGCTCAGCACCAGCAGGCCGGCCAACCGCGTCGCGACTTCGGCGGCCAGCCCCAGCGAGGCGCCGAACAGCACGCCCGGCACCATGAAGACCAGGGCCCAGACCAGCGCGGCGACGAAATCGGCGAGCAGGAACAGCCACCAGGACATGCGCGATGCGCCGGCGAATGCGGGGGTGATGGAGCGCACCGGTCCGAGGAAGCGCGCCAGCATCACGCCCTTGCCGCCATGCCGCAGGAAGAAGCGGCGGCCGCCGGCGACCAGGACGGGATAACGCTGCAGCCAGCGCGACTGGAACAGGTGCTCGCCGTAGCGGCGGCCGAGCGCGAAGCTCACGGCATCGCCGCTGAGCGCGCCGGCCGCGGCGATCAGGGCGGTGGGCCAGAGTTCGAGCGATCCCAGCGCCACCAGCGCGCCCACGGCGAACAGCAGCACGGCCGCCGGCACGAAGGCGCCGATGATGAACAGCGCGTCGAGCATCGACACCAGGAACAGCAGGACCAGGGCTTGACCCGGGTGGGCGCCGACCCAGGCGAGCAGATCTTGCGCGTGTTCGAGCACGCGGGAGGACTAGTGCCCTGTCCCGAAAATCGGCGTGCGGACCCGCCGCCCCTGCCGGGGCCTGGGGGCCCTGCGCCTCCCCGCCGAAGGTCGAGGCCGTCCCGTCGTCGTGCCATGCCCGTCGCCGCAGGTGACTCGCGAATTCATCAGGGAATCTCCGGGATCGGACACTAGCTTTTCGCCAGGAGCGCAAAGGCCTCGCGCGCCGCCGCGACGGTGCGCGCGATCTCGTCGGTGCCATGTGCGGCGGACACGAAGCCGGCTTCGTAGGCGGACGGGGCAAGGTAGACGCCGCGCTCGAGCATGAGATGGAAGAAGCGCTTGAAGCGCTCGCCATCGCAGGCGCCGACATCGGCCAGCGTGTGGATCGGACCGCGCCCGAAGTAGAGCCCGAACATGCTCCCCACCTGGGTGGTGGTGAAGTCGATGCCGGCGGCATCCGCCTCGGCCTGCAGGCCGCCGCACAGGGCGCGCGTGCTCGCTTCCAGGCGCGGATGGATCGTCGGGTCGTCCAGTGCGCGCAGCAGCGCCAGGCCCGCCGACATGGCGAGCGGATTGCCGCTGAGCGTGCCCGCCTGGTAGACCGGCCCGAGCGGGGCCAGCATCTGCATGATGTCGCGCCGGCCGCCGAAGGCCCCGACCGGCAGCCCGCCGCCGATGATCTTGCCCAGCGTGATCAGGTCCGGGGCGATGCCGTACAGGCCGGCAGCACCCCGCGGACCGACGCGAAAGCCGGTCATCACCTCGTCGAAGATCAGCAGGGCGCCGTGCTGCGTGCACAGCTCGCGCAGGCCCTCGAGAAACCCCGCGCGCGGCGGCACGCAGTTCATGTTGCCGGCCACCGGCTCGACGATCACGCAGGCAATCGAATCGGGATGGGCGGCGAACAGCGCCTGCACGGAGGCCAGGTCGTTGTAGGTCGCGGTCAGCGTGAGCCGGGCCAGCTCCGGCGGCACACCGGGCGAGGTCGGCACGCCGAAGGTCAGCAGGCCGGAACCGGCCTTGACCAGCAGCGAGTCGCCGTGGCCGTGGTAGCAGCCCTCGAACTTGAGGATGTGGTCGCGACCGGTGTAGCCCCGCGCCAGGCGCAGCGCGGACATGGTCGCCTCCGTGCCGCTCGAACAGAGCCGGACCTGCTCGAGCTGCGGCACCCGCGCGCACAGCAGCTCGGCCATCTCGACCTCGGCCTCGGTCGGCGCGCCGTACGACATGCCGATCGCGGCCTGGCGCGTGACGGCCTCGATCACCGCCGGGTGCTGGTGGCCGAGGATCATCGGCCCCCAGGAGCCCACGTAGTCGATGTAGGCCTTGCCGTCGGCGTCGTGGATCCAGGCGCCCTTGGCGCCGGCGATGAAGCGCGGCGTGCCGCCGACGGACTTGAACGCGCGCACCGGCGAGTTCACGCCGCCCGGGATGGTCTGCTGCGCGCGCGTGAACAGCGTGTCGGATCGGGACATGGTCGGTCGCAGGAAACGGGTCAGGAAAGAAGGACGGCGGCCCGAGGAACGAAAAGCCGGAGGCGGATTCTACGTCCGCCGCCCGCATCGCCGGACCGCGGTCGCGCGGGCGGTGGCCGATCTCAGATGAAACAGCGCGCGTAGGCCCGCGCCGCGGCCTCGATGTCGGCCGCACCGAACACGCCCTCGACCGCGGCGATCAGATCGGCGCCGGCCTCGATCAGGGGCGCACAGTTGTGCGCCTGGACGCCACCGATCGCGCAGATCGGCAGCGAGGTCGACCGGCGTGCCTCGCGCAGCAGCTCCAGCGTGGCATGGCGCGCCCCCGGCTTGGTACGCGAGGCAAAGAACGCGCCGAAGGCGAGGTAGTCCGCGCCGCCCTCGCTGGCGGCACGGGCTCGCGCCAGCGAGTCCTGGCAGGTGATGCCGATCAGGCGCGCGGGTCCCAGCAATGCCCGCGCCTCGTCGAGCGGGATGTCGTCCAGGCCCAGGTGCACGCCGTGCGCGCCCCCGGCGGCGGCGAGCGCCACATCGTCGTTGACGATCAGCCTGGCGTGGTGGTGCGCGCACAGGGCACGCAGCGCGCGTACCGATTCCAGGCGCCGCGCATGGTCCTGCGTCTTGTCACGGTATTGCAGCAGGCGCGCGCCGCCGCGCAGGGCGGCAGCGGCGGCGACCAGCAGGCGCGGCGGATCCAGGCACAGATCGGTGGGTGTGATGGCATAGAGGCCGCGCATGGAACGATCCTAGCCCGCATTTCTCACAGGGGGATCGAGCGATGGCCGTGCGTCGAGGACGTG
>CAMLNE010000072.1 GCA_946481265.1 uncultured Panacagrimonas sp.
GTCCGGATCGATCTTGGTGCGCAGGCGGCGGATGAAGACTTCGATCACGTTGCTGTCGCGCTCGTCCTCTTCGGCGTAGAGGTGCTCGGTGAGCGTGGACTTCGAGACCACCTCGCCGGCGTGCAGGATCAGGTATTCGAGGACCTTGAATTCGTAGGCGGTCAGCTCCACGGGCCGCTCGTTGACGCTGACGGTCTTGGCGGTGGTATCGACCATCACCGGGCCGCAGGTGAGCTGCGGTTGCGCCCAGCCGCCGGAACGGCGCAGCAGCGCGCGTGCGCGGGCCAGCAACTCCTCGCGGTGGAAGGGCTTGACCAGGTAGTCGTCGGCGCCGGCCTCCAGGCCCTCGACCTTGCTCTGCCAGCCGTCACGCGCGGTCAGGATCAGGATCGGGAAACTGCGTCCGGCCTTGCGGGCCTTGCGGATGATCTCGATGCCGCTCGCGCCTGGCAGGCCGAGATCGACAATGGCAATGTCCACCGGATACTCGGTGGCCATGTACAGGCCGTTCTCGCCGTCGGCCGCCTGGTCCACGGCGAATCCCTCGTCGGCGAACATCTGGGTCACCTGGGCGCGAAGGTGCGGGTCATCTTCGATCACGAGAGCACGCATAGGGTCGACCTCGAAAGTATCGGAAAGGAAAACGCGAATGGTGTGGCGATGCGCACCGCCGGCGCGAACACGCGGACGAGGTGCGGCCGCTCAGTGGTCGGCGATGAACACGACCCGAACGTCGCCGTTGCGCAGCAGCTTGACGCGAAACCCTTCGCCGGCAGGATCCACGCTCAGTACCCGGCCGCCGCCGTAGCGCTCCTGCGCCTCGCGTGCGGCCTGCGCGGCCGTCATGCGCGGAGGTGAGGACCCCCGGCGGTCGACGAGGCTGGCATCCCTGCCGCGCTTGTCACCGAAGAAGCCGAGATCGCGCGCGCTCGCCGCTCCGCTCATGGCGGAGGTTCCGAGCAACACTGCGAGGATGGCGGCATGAAGTCGCATCAGGGGATTCTAGCGGCGTAAACCCAGGTGGGGGATCCGCGGGCGGATCAGTAGCGGACCGGCCGCACATTCACATCCACCGGAATCCGGCTGCCCGGATCGTGGGGCATGGTGGTGTGATACACGCGGCCGCCATAGCGATAGGCGACGTCGTAGGCCTCGATGCGCTGCTCGGTGCGGTGCTCGGTGATCGTCTCGCAGCGCTCCTCGTAGGCGACGCGCTCGTAGCTGTCCTGGCGTTCGCGGCTGTTGCGCACGGCCACGCGCTGGCCCACGCCCGCGCCGATCACCGCGCCCAGCGCCGTCGCCGCCTTGTTGCCACGGCCCTTGCCGAACTGGTGACCGACCACGCCGCCGGCGATGGCGCCGATCAGCCCGCCGGCCGTGCCGTCGTTCATCCAGTAGCCGCGATCCGGACGCTCCTCGTAGACCACACGCTCGTCCCAGCACTCGCGCCGCGGCTGCTCGATGCGCACGGTGCGGTAGATCGGGTTGGCGGCAATCACCTCGGCGTACTCGTACTGCCCGGGTTCCTCCCAGCGATCGCGGCGATCGTCGTCATCGTAGTGGGGGCGGGGGCCGGCCACGGCCTGCGTCGCGGCCAGGCTCAGGGCGGCAATCAGGGGAAGGGCCAGCCTGTTCATCGGAATCTCCATCGGTCAGGTCCCCAGTTGGACTGACTCTGGAGGCAGACACTAGGACGAGGACATGAATTGCCCCTTAAGCGCCTGCGCAACGGAAATGGACCGGACCGGTGCATTCGGGCCAGGTCTCATGCGGCAGGCCGAACAACGTCGCCGGACCCGCGCGATCAAAAGCGGCGCAGGACGTACGGGTGGGGCCCGGACACCTCGGCCATGGACCTGCACTGCAGCGCGCCGGGCCCCTGGCAGGAGCGTCGCTCTTCCGCGCGCGCGGTGCAGGAGGGCGGCCCGTGTCCTACCGGCGGCGCACGGCGAAGCGCTTCAGGTTGGCAGGCGTGAAGTAGGCCGGCTCGGCCTTCCAGTCGTATTCGATCAGGTCCTCTTCCTCGTTGGTCAGGTTCAGGATCACGTAGCGCCGCGACTGCAGGTCGTAGTGGACCTGGACGCCGTTGACCATCACCGGGACCTGCGGGAAGTTGATCGAGTGCGATTCCGCGAAGCGCCAGAACTGCCCGCGATCGTCGTAGATGTCCTGGGCGATCACGATCCAGGAATCCTCGTCCAGGTAGAACACCCGCTTGCGGTAACGATGCGAGATGCCTTCGCGCACCTGCGCCTCGATCACCCAGACGCGATGCTTCTCGTAACGCGCCAGGTCCTGGTTGATGTGGCCGGCCTCGATGATGTCCTTGTATGCGACCTTCGGGTCATAGAGCCGGTAGGCGTTGTACGGCACGATCATCTCGCGCTTGCCCAGCAACTTGATGGTGTAGCGGTCCAGCGGCCCGTTGAACATGTCGATCTGGTCCTGGGTCATCAGGCCGTCGAACGCGGGGTTGTCGTAGCCGACCTCGCCGATGCGCAGCGTGCGGCCGCCGGCGCTGTACGACCACACGCCGGTGGACTGCGCGATGCGGTCGATCGGCACGTGGAGCAGGTGAGCGGCGCCTGCCTTGCTCGGCGGCGACACCGTCTTGCTCATCACGTAGAGGTTCTGGTTGTCGAGCGTGCCGGGCTCGGCATCCGGGTTGTTGTAGACGTAGCTCAGTTCCAGGTAGGAGCGCTCGATCACGTAGTCCCCGGCCCGGTTGGTGGCCGCCGCCGCGACATAGCCGCGATAGCCGCGCGTGTTGTAACGCATGATGTGATTCCACATCACCTCGGTGCCGTTGCCGGGAATCGGAAAGGGAAATCCCCTGGTCGTGCAGCAGAAGCCATGACCGGCATGGGTCAATTCCACGCCCGTCGCATTGGCCCGGGTGGCGTCCAGGAACCAGTCCGGGTAGGCCGCGCCGCGGCGGCTCGGATAGACCCGCATCCGGTAGGTGCCGGGAAAGGTGCGGAACAGCGCCTTGTGACCTTCCGACAGGAATTTCTCATGTTCGGGAAGGTTCTCGGCGGTGATCGTCAGCAGCGGGCGGTCTGCCGCATAGGGATCGTCACCGCGCTCGAAGTTCTCGTCCCGCAGCGGCTGCCAGGCGGAAATGCTGCCGTCCGCGTTGCCGGCGGCCTGGCTGCCCATCGGGGTCAGCGACTGGCCCAGATCGGCAGCCCGCTCGGCGTCCACCTTTGCCGGTGTCGCGGTGCACCACAGTGCGACGAACAGTCCGCCGCAGGCGAGGGCGGCGGCGATCCGCCGCTGCCACGCCGTGCGGCAATGCCTCACGAGGGTTTCGCCGTGGTCTGCACCGGCACGCCGTTGCCGATGCGCTGCAGGCCGCTGGTGACGATCATCTGGCCCGCGCGAACGCCCGACAGCACCTCGACTTCGCCCGGCCGGCGCTGCCCGATCGTCACCTCGGTTTCCACCGCCTTGCCGTCCTCCACCGCGTAGACGAAGGACTTGCCGCCGCGGGCGAGCAGCGCCTGCTCTGGAATCAGCAGGGCGTCGGCCTTGCGCGCGACCACCAGGTTGACGCGCGCGAACATGCCCGGCCGCAGTCGCCCGTCGGCGTTGTCCAGCAACGCGCGCGCCGCGATCGAGCGGGTGTCGTCGGCCACGCGAGAGTCGATCGCGTAGAGCTTCGCGTCGAACTGCATCGTGGGATACGCATCCAGTTCCACGCCGACGGACTGGCCCACCGCGATGTCCGGCAGGGCCAGCTCCGGCAGCCGGAATTCGAGCTTCACGCGGTCCAGGTCCTCCAGCGTGACCAGATCCTGGCCGGGGTTGACGTAGTCGCCGACGGCGGCCGAGCGCAGCCCGGCGTAACCGGCGAACGGGGCGCGGATGACGGTCTTGGCCGCCTGCGCACGGGCCAGTCGCAGCGACGCCTCGTCGACCTGCTTGGCGGCGCGCGCCGCATCGCGATCCTGCGGCGAGATCAGGGTGCGGTCGAAGAGTTCCTCGGCGCGCCGGGCGTTGCGCGTCGACAACACCAGGTTGGCCTGGGCCTGCGCGATCTGCGCCACGAACACCGAGTCGTCGAGCTCGAACAAGGCCACACCGCGTTCCACGTGCTGGCCCTCCTCGAAGCCGATGCGAACGATGCGACCGGCGATCTCGGGCCGCACCACCACGCTCTCGTTGGCCTTGATCGAGCCGACGGCGGACCAGCTGCGCTCGAGACTGCCGGTGCGCACCGCCGCGACTTCCACGCTGGCCGCGGCACGCGCGTCCTTGCGCGCGTCGCGCGGCTCGGCATCGGAGTTTGCGCAGGCCGCCAGGCCGGGGAGCAACATCAGCAGCAGCGCGAGCGGATGGAAGATCAGGGGAGGGTGGGCGATCACGAAGTCGGAAGGTGGCGTGCGCGGTGCCCTTCGGACCACGGGCGGCGGATGGTGGTTCGGCCCCGAACCCCTGTCCGGATTCTAGCCGCCGGCCCCGCGGCGCGAACCCGATCCGGCGCAACGGACAGCCGCTGCCCCCAGAATGGAGCCCCCCGATCGGAGCTCCTTGATGCTGCAATCTGCGCCGCCTCTCGAAATCGCGGTGGTGGCCGGTGAACTGTCCGGCGACCTGCTCGGCGCCGCGATCGTGCGGGCACTGCGTGCCCGTTTTCCTGCCGCGCGCCTGTATGGCGTGACCGGCCCACGCATGGTCGAGGCGGGCTGCGAGTCGATCGGCTCGATCGAGCAGCTCTCGGTGATGGGACTGGCCGAGGTGATCCCGGCCATCCCGCGGCTGTTGCGGCTGCGCACAGCCTTGGTCGAGCGCTTCGCGCACGAGCGTCCCGCGGTCTTCATCGGGATCGATGCGCCGGACTTCAACCTGGGTCTTGCGCGGCGCCTGCGCGCGCGTGGCCTGCGCACCGTGCACGTGGTGAGCCCCACCATCTGGGCCTGGCGCCCCGGGCGCGTGAAGGGCATCGCCCGCGCGGTGGACCTGATGCTGTGCCTGTTTCCCTTCGAGCCGCAGCACTACCAGGGCAGCGGTGTCACCGCGCGCTACATCGGTCATCCGCTGGCCGAGGAGCTGGAGGCGCAGGCCGGCACCGCCAAGGCGCGCGGCGACCTGGGACTGGCCGGCGAGGGGCCGCTGGTCGCGCTGCTGCCCGGGTCGCGCGGCGGCGAGCTCAAGTACCTGGCGGAACCCTTCGCGCGCGCGGCGGCCCTGCTGCATGAACGGGTACCCGGCATCGGCTTCGTCACGCCGCTCGCCAAGCCCTCGCTGGAGCCCGGATTGCGCGCCGCCATCGCCGCGCATGCGCCGCAATGTCGCTGGACCCTGTTGCCGGGGCAGTCGCGACAGGCGATGCGTGCGGCCGACGCCGTGCTGCTCGCCTCGGGAACGGCGACCCTCGAGTGCCTGCTGCTCGGCCGTCCGATGGCGGTTGCCTACCGCGCCTCGCGGCTGACCGCGTGGCTGATGCTCGACCTCGGCCTGCTCAAGACCCGCTACGTGAGCCTGCCCAACCTGCTCGCACCGGAGCCGACGGTGACCGAGCTGCTGCAGGATGCCGCGACACCCGAGGCGCTCGCGGCGGAGGTGATGCGCCTGCTCGAAGATCCGGCCCTGCGCGCCCGCCAGCTCGCCGCCTTCGACACCGTGCGTCGCACCCTGCGCCGCGATGCGGCGGGGCAGGCGGCGCAGGCGATCGCGGCCCTGCTGGCGACGACGTCCTGAGCCGGCGCGCCGGGGCGCGTGACACGCCGGTCGGACTCCAGGTGACCGGACTGTCAGGACGGCGCAGACTTGCGGCGCCACGCGGCGCCGGATCGCCTCGAAGCGGCGCCGCGGAAAAACGGGAGACAGGGCGATGCAGACCAATGGCGAAGCGCCGCGGAACCCGGCGCAGCGGGATTTGCTCCAGCTCGTGCACCGCTGGGAGCACCACTACAACAGCGACGTCGACAAGCTGGTGTCCGAGTGTTACGCCCCCGATGCGCACCTGTGCTTCAACAGCGCGGAGGTCAACGGCCACGAGCAGCTGCTGCGGGTGTGCAGGGGCGTGTACGCGGCCTGCCCGACCCGGCGCATGCGGGTGGACCAGGTGCGCTACTGCGGCGACGACACCGCGATCGTCGAGGCCGTCGTGCTCGACCTGGCGCAGCCCGAGTTCTATTCGCCGTTCTGTTCGCTGCTGAAGGTCGCCGCGGGCCGCATCGTGCTCGATCGGACCTACCTGGAACCGACGCGCTGGCCGGGACTGGAAGGGGCGGTTGCCCACGTCAGTCCGGGCGGGCTCGGTTCGAAGCGGTCATCGCTGCAGCCCTGACGCGATCCGGGGTGTCGGCTCCGGGATCGGAAAGGATCCACCCGGCGGCTGGTCACGCGGGATCTAGCGCTGCCAGCAAGCCTGCGCGTCGCTGCCGCTTGCGCCCTTCAGGCCTGCCGAACTCAGGCACAGCGCCGTGCAGCGCAGATCGCTGGCCTGCGAATTGACGGGACGGGCCACGACCGTGAAGCCACCGGCCGCAGCGCTTCCGCCGGGGGGGCAGGTGGTCGAGACCGGATTGCCCTCGAGCTTGAGTTCGTAGATCGACTGGCTGCCGCTGCTTGCCGTCAGCTTGCCGTCGCGATCCAGGTAGAGCGTGTCGGCCCCCCAGCCGAGCTTTGCCAGGCCGGTGGCGTAGCGCTTGCGGTCGGTGTAGTGGCTGCTCTGCCGCGAAACCACCTCGGACAGCGCGGTCTTGGCCACGCTGCGATGGGCGCGCTCGATGTAGGTCCGGTAGCTGGGCACCGCGATGGTGGCCAGGATGGCGACGATGGCCACCGCGATCATCACCTCGATCAGGGTGAAGCCCTGTGCTGTCCTCATGGGGGAGTTTCGTCGTCGCCGCGGCGCTCACGCCAGTAGACCGGATAGTAGCGGGGGCTGCGTGCCTCGAGCGTCTGCGTGTTCGCCGCGATGGTGCTGGTGGCGATCGTGTTGAGTTCTCCCGACAGGCCCGGCGTGCCGCCATCGGTGCTGCGCTGGTCGGTATCGCCGTCCGCGATGAAGGCCTGCACCAGCGGCCGGCTGTCGGCCAGCGAGACGCCGTAGACGCGATTGCTGCCCTCGTCGGGAATGCAGGTCCGCTGGGTCGGATCTTGCGGGATGTAGCTGGTGAAGAACACCGTTCCGCCGCTGGCCAGGGGCTGCGACAGCGCCTTCTCGCCGCGACGCGTCAGTGCCAGCTTCCAGCCGATGGCAGCGTCGGCCGAGGCGCCGCAATTCTCCGCGGCGCTGGCGCAGGCCGAGGTCAGGTCGGCGAAATCGTCCTGCCCGGCCAGCTCGGATTCGGACGTCAGCACCTGCGAGGCGAGCTTGCCGCTGGACACCGCGCGATCGCGGTAGGTGTAGAGATAGTTCTGCGTGGCGGCGTTGAACGGATCCTCGCGATCACCCGAGGCGAATACCACCGCGTCGTAGGCGCCGCGCGCATCGCGGAAGGGCACGTAGTCGGGCGCATGGAAGAAGCGGCGGTCGTTGGCGACATTGGCGCTGTCGTGCCGACCCACGCTGGCCAGCGGCGTCAGGGTCCAGTCACCGCGCTGGACGCTGGCGAAGTCGGCGCGCCACAGCCGGCCGCCGGTGTCCACCGCGTACAGGCGATCGAGCAGGCCGTCGCCGTTGCTGTCCACCGCCGTGACGTCGGCCGCGATGCTGTCCACCAGGAGCGGATGCTGGAAGGTGCGGCTGCCGGTGTTGTATGGGGCGGCCTCGCTGAAGGCGCCCTGGCGGGCTTTCCAGATCAGCTCGCCGGTCTGGGCATCGACCATGTAGATCGCATTGCCGCGGCCATCGTCGCTGCCGAGCAGGTTCTTGCTGCCGCGTGCGAGGTCCTTGCCGATCCTCGCGTTGGCCGCATCGCGCCCGCCGTTGTAGCCGGCGGCAAACACGATGACGCTGCGCGTCACGTCGCTGGCGCCGTCCCGGTATTGCACGCGCCCGGCCTGCGGGCTGGAGAAGCTCAGCGCCATCTCGGCGAACTGCGCCGCCGAACCCGCCACCAGGCCGGTCGGGTTGTAGAGGCCGTCGGGGCCGATGCGCCACAGCATCGTCGGGCTGTCGGGGTTCTTGATGTCGAGGGCGTAGAGCTGGTTGCCGCCGCGACGCAGGCCGAAATACACGGCGGCCCGATCGTGCGGGTTGGTGGCGTCGATCTTGCCGTCGGCCGTGCCGCCGGTGGGATCGCGATCGCGCAGCAACACCGTCGGCGCGCCGTCGACGCCGTAGGCAAAGCGCGTCGACGGCTGGTCGTCGCGCAGGATCTTCTGTTGATCCATCACCGCGCGCGGCATGAACGCCCAGCTCTCGACGCCGGACTGCGCGCCGGTCGAGCCGGGCGTGCTGTCGGTCACCATGCGCAGGTAGCCGTCGCTGGCGCCGTAGATCACGCGGATGTCCGGGTTGGCGTCCGAGTAGCCGGCGCGTCCGCCGTAGTTCACCGCCACCGGGCGCGAATGCAGCACCGCGCCGTGCAGCCAGCTGCGTCCCACCAGGCCGCTGCCCACGCCCAGCGAGGTGGCCGCGGTGCCGACCTCGTAACCGCGCGCGTAGAGCAGCAGCTCCTGCGCCTGCGTGTCGCTGGCCGCGCCCAGCGGTGTGCGCAGCTCGGTACGCACGGCGCTGTCGTCGGCGTTGAGCGCCGCCAGGCTTGGCACGCTGGTCGCGCTGTAGTGGTCGTAGAACAGCTTGCGCGCACCGGTGCCGTTGGCGCGGCCGGGATTGCCACCACCGGTCAGCGCGAAACCGGGAATCTTCTGACCGGCGCCGCCGAGCGTCGCGTTGCGGCCGTCGCTGACCACGCCCGCGCCGAGCAGCGCGGTCTGGGTCCAGAACGTGACGGCCGACTTGTCGATGCGGCCGTCCGCGGCGATGGCGGCGTTGCCGCCGGCGTCGTAGTAGTCGAATCTGCCGTCGACCTGGCGCAGTTCGAGCTTCTTGAGATTGCCGGGCCAGCGCGGCTTCTGATCCGGCGCCGGCCGGAACACGCCGTGGAACGATGGCGTCCTGTTCTGCGCGCCGAGTCGACCGGGCGTGCCCGGATTGGCGGTGATGCTGGGTGTCAGCAGGGTGGCGTCGACGCTCAGCACCGGCTTGAGCAGCTCGGCCGCCGACTTCCCGAGGTTGAGCAGGCCGAGGTTGTTGACGTAGCTGTTGACGTTGACGCCCAGGTTGGTCAGCGCGGCAAGGCTCGACAGGTTGTCCTGGATCAGGAAGTAGGAGCGCAACGCGATGTCGTTGCCATTGATGTCCCTGAAGCCGGGGTCGCGGGCGGCGGCCACGACAT
Source organism: uncultured Panacagrimonas sp. (assembly GCA_946481265.1). The sequence goes on from CAMLNE010000072.1 coordinate 9,297, forward strand.
TCGGGAAGCTCAGCGTTCCGGCCACCTCCGCGGTGGGGAAGTAGTGCCGCAGCCGGTCATCGGATTCGTCGTCGCGGTCGCTGTTGGTGAGCTGCACGTTGAGCACGTTGACGACGTCGCACTGCGCGGCCGGCTGTACGTAGAGGCTCCCGCTCTCGATCGAGGTGTCGCGCGTGAGCAGGCCGGTCAGGCCATCCCAGCGCGCCAGCGGTGCGTTGTAGACCGAATCGCCGGCCAGGTAATGGGCGATCTCCGCGTACACCTCCTTGCCCTGGAACGGTGGCAGCAGCGAGGTCGGCGTGGTGACCGCGGTGGACAGCAAGGCGGTGGTGGAGTTGAGCAGGTTGGTGGGGCTGAGCATGTTCGTCAGCAGCGTCGTCACCCGCGTCAGCAGCTGGTTGACCGAGCCCTGGTCGACCAGGGGGGTGAAGCCGACCAGGAAATAGGCGCCGTTGCTGCAGTTCGGCGTCTCGCGGCGCGAGGTCGGGATCGAGGCCGCATCGCCGAAGGCGCAGGCGCTGGCCGGCGCACCGGCCGCCGTCGCGCGGTCGGCGTGCGACACGACGATCGCCACGCGCGAATTGACCAGCTGGTTGAGGATCGATTCGAGCAGCGAGATCAGTCCGACCTGGCCCAGGTTCATCACGCCGCTGATCGTGGTGTCGAGCAGACCCGTCACGGTCGACGGCAGCTGGCCGACCGCCGTGGTCAGCAGCGGATCGACCAGGCCCGCCACGAGCTGGCCGACGAATCCGCCCAGGAGCCCGTCGAGGATGCTGCCGAGCAGCGGGATGCCGATCAGGAAGTCGAGCGTGCCGCAGGACAGCGAGGAGACGCCGCCCAGCAGCAGCTTGAGCTGGCCAGCGTCGGCGGGGTGCTGCACCACCGGCGAGTGGATGCCGTGGTTGCCGTAGTGTTTGCACAGTGCCGCGGCACGACCGCGGTCGTTATTGCCGGCGCCGAGCAGCAGTCCGGACAGGAACTCGGTCGGATTGCTGCTCACGCCGCCCAGCAACTCCGACAGCAGCATGCTGTTGCGCAGGTCCAGGCACAGCTGCGGTGCGGAAGGATTTTCCTGGTTGCTGGGGGGTGTCAGCACCGAGTTGCAGATGCCGAGCAGGTTCAGATCCAGTACCAGGATCGTCATCGGCGGCTTGAGCGGGTTGTCGGCGAGGTTGTTGTAGATGTCGATATCGTCGGCGCGCGCGGCCGGCAGCGACAGGAACACGCCGAGCAACAGGGCGAGAACGCGGGTACGTAGGTGGCGAAGATTCATGCGTTCACTCCATGACCAGGCCGTCGACCGTGTCGACTTTCACGAACGTGCCCTGGCTGACCTCGGCGGCGCCGAAATTGCCGGACTCGTCCGCGCCGGTGGCGCGACTGGCCGAGGTCCGGTCATAACCGGCGAGCACCGTGAAACTGGCCAGGCGGAAGCGCGCTCCGCTGTCGCCGCGGCGCAGGGCGGAGACCGGCGCGAAATCGGCGTTGCCCAGCGACTCGCGCCGGACCAGCGTGTATGCATGCGTCGCCAGCGGGCCGGCGGGCAGGGTGGAGACCGGGTACAGCGCGGGAGGACACTCGAACTGCTGGCGGGTGCTCAGCGAGGTGGCGTCGAGCTGATCGGACAGGTAGCAGTTCTGCACATAGCCGGAACCCTGCTGCACCACCAGGTTGGTCGCGCTGTTCTCCAGCAGAGCCTCGAGCAGCGATTGCGCGCTCTGCACCGCGGTGATGCGGCTCTCCTCGTTGAGCGCCAGGCGCAGGTCGGTCTGGCCGGCCTTCATCGCCGCCATGCCGAGAATGGTGATCACCGTGAGGAAGAACAGCGCGGAGGCCAGCGCGGCGCCGCGCTGGAGGCGCGCCGGGCTGGAAGGCCGCATCGATACCGAACGGGAATTCATCATCTGATTCCTGATCCGCCCTGGATGGAGAGATTGCGCAGGTGCACGGTCGTGCTGTAGGCACGCCGGTAGAAGTGACGTGTCTGCTGGTCGGCGGGCGTGCCGATCGCGTCCACCGCGGTGCCCGGCGTGAACGCTTCCTTGTCCGCCAGCCGATACGTCTTGGCGTCGAGATGCTGGCCATCCGAGCGACGCGAGCGCATCAGCAGGTGAACCTGCACCGAGCGCGCCTGCCTCGCCACCTGTTCGGCCGTGGGCGTGGCGCTGTAGTGGTCGACCGTGTCGTCGCTGTCGTCGGGATCGTCCAGACCCCAGACGATCTGCAGGTCCTCCACGCCCTCGGCGATGCACTCGGAATAGAAGCCCGCGGAGCCGGCACCGCCGCCGCCGCAGCTCGCCAGTTCGGGATTCGCGTCGGCGACGAAGCCGGTCGGGCAGAGCTCCTTGCGGCACAGGGTCGGTACGCCGTCGCCCGGGGTGAGCGAGAAGTCGCGCACGAAGTAGATCCGCGGGTAGTAGCGGTGAAAGCTCATCGGCGCGAGCGCCGGTTGCTCGGTGGCACTGGGGGTGCCGACCCCCAGGCTGCCCCAGCGCGTGAGCGTGCCGATCGTCCCGTTGGTCTGCAGGTAGAAGTGATGCGGTCGCAGTGTCACCTGGCTGTCGCCGAGCACCATCGCGCCGGTGGTCTGGCCGGCGACATGGCGCAGGGCCAGCGCATCGGTTCCGGCGCGATGGGCGCCCACGCATTGCCACTGGGCGGCGATCGCGGTGCCGCTGTCCTGGTTGCGGAATTCCAGCGGCACCGACACGTCGAAGCTCCAGTTGGGTACGGCCGCGCTGCCGCAGTCCGCCGCAGCGGACAGGGCCACCGTCGCCAGCGTGACGTCGTCCTCGGTCGATTCGTTGGCCAGGTTCGGCAGCAGGTTGTCGGCGCCGAGCATCCCGCCCCAGTAGCCGGCCAGGCTCAGGTCGCGCGAGAGCGTGGCCATGGCGAAACGCGCCTGGTCCTGCATGCCGGCGATCAGGTCGTTCTCGCGATAGCTGCGTGTGGTGCTCAGGAACAGCGTGGCCACGCCGGCCAGCAGCAGCAGGCCGAGCGTGGTCGAGACCAGCATCTCGATCAGGGTGAAGCCGCGTGCCGACGGATCAGGGCGCATTGGGGTCCGCCACAAAGGCTTCGAGCACGATGATGCGACGCATGCGGTCGTCTGCACCGTTCTCGAGCGGATCGTCGTAGCGGCCCAGGCCCAGGCCGCAGCCATTGCGCGCGGGATCGTCGGCCGGATCGCCGCTGCCCGGCGCATCGATGCCGGTAATGCCGCGCCAGGCGACCACCACCAGGTACTGGCCGGTGACGTTGCCCTTCTGGATGCAGCCCGTCGGTTCGACCAGGCCGCCGACGTCCTCGTCGTCGACGCGTGCCTCGGTGCCCGACAGCGACTGGCTCCAGCGATGCACGTCGTAGGCGGCCAGCTCCATCGGCGAGCATTGCGCGCCAGCCGCGCCGCAGTCGGCCGGGGCCACCATCGAAGCGGCATCGGCGGTGAGGTAGGAGTCGAGAAAACCCGGGTTGCTGCGCATACTCTCGATCATCGACTGGGCGAGCACACTGGCGCTGGTGCGCTGCACGGCGTCGTAGTTGAACTTCTTCGAGATCGCTTGCAGGCCGGCCACGGCGAGCAGGCCGATGCCGGCGACCAGGATCGTGATCAGGACCTCGATCAGCGTGAAGCCACGCAGGCCCGCCGGAACCGGAATCGTCATGGGCAGGCCGCCGGCAGCGCCGACTTGTCGAGCGGCACCAGGCTGACGCGGCCGCTGAGCGCCACGTCGATCAGGCGTGCATCGCTGAGCAGGCCACGGTTCTCGCACAGCGTGAACTGCACGCGCTGGCCGGCGCGGCCGTTGGGCTGGAAGCTCAGGTGGGTGGGATCGTCGAGTGTGGTGAGAATGGCAAAGGCGTCGCCGTCGCGAGTCGGAGTGGTCTGGCCAATGCGGTCGTAGGCCGAGATCAGGTCGGCCGGATCATCCGGCTCGCTGCCGGAGAAATCGCCGTCGGCATCCTGGTAGACCAGCCATCCCTGCGCCCAGGTTCCGGCGCCGGTGGCGCACTGCGGAAACGCCGCGCTCGAATACCAGTCGCGCCGGCACACGGTGACCGGGGCGTTGCGGGCGACCGCCTCCGAACGCGCCTCGCTGATCGCGCCGAACAGCTCGGTGGCGCCCTTGGCGCGCGTGGAGACGAGCCCGAAGCGGGTGAACTGCGGCACGGCCAGGGCCAGGAGGATCGACCCGATCACGATCGTGACCATCAGTTCGAGCATGGTGAAACCTGCTTGGCGGGCCATGGCCGATTTATATCAGTCTGCTTTTTGCACGAAGCGCGATCCGGATGGACGGGCGCACCGGCGCCGTCCAGTGGCCGTCGACCGACCCACGGGCCGATAATCCCTGGCCACTCACTCCCTTTCATCCCCCTTTCAACCATGCCGCTGGCCGCTCCCTCTGCCGATGTCATCGTCATCGGCGCAGGCGTCATCGGCCTGTCCCTCGCGCTCGAACTATGCCGGGCCGGTCTGCGCGTGCAGGTGATTGCGCGCGCTCCCGTCGGCCAAGGCTCGGCGTCCTGGGCCGGCGGCGGCATCCTCTCCCCGATCGAGGCCGGGAGTATCGACGATGCCGCGTTGTCTTTGCTTCGCGACAGCCTGGGTCACTACGCCGCCTGGTGCGCCGGCCTTCATGAGGCCAGCGGCATCGATC
>CAMLNE010000073.1 GCA_946481265.1 uncultured Panacagrimonas sp.
GGCGCACTGATCGGCTGCGACCTGGGCACGATGAACTTCGCCAAGATCAAGGGCAACCACACCGCGATGAAGTCCGGCATGCTCGCCGCGGATGCTGCGGCCGAGGCCTTGTTCGCCGGCTCCGAAGGCGGCGACGAGCTCGCGGCCTTCCCGGTGAAGTTCCGCGAAAGTTGGCTGTGGGACGAGCTCCACGACAGCCGGAACTTCGGCGTCTGGCTGCACAAGTTCGGCGCGATCGTGGGTGGCGGCATCAACTACATCGAGCAGAACTGGCTGGGCGGAAAGGCACCATGGACGGTCCATGACCTCAAGCCGGACCACAAGACGCTCAGGCTCGCGTCCGAAGCGCCGAAGATCGACTACCCGAAGCCGGACGGAAAGCTGAGCTTCGACAAGCTCTCCTCGGTGTTCATCAGCAGCACCAACCACGAGGAAGATCAGCCGGTCCATCTGAAGCTGGCCGATCCCAGCATCCCGATCGCCAGAAACCTGCCGCTGTACGACGAACCGGCGCAGCGCTACTGCCCGGCTGGCGTCTACGAAGTGGTGGGCGAGGGCGAGGCCAGGCGCTTCCAGATCAATGCGCAGAACTGCGTGCACTGCAAGACCTGCGACATCAAGGATCCGGCGCAGAACATCACCTGGGTCGCCCCCGAGGGTTCCGGCGGCCCCAACTACGCCAACATGTAGGCGTACATCCGTCCACCCGATTTTTCATTAGCGGCAGGGAAACGAGAGCAAGAAATGAAAGCACTGGTCAGCGTCAAGCGAGCTGTGGATTACAACGTCCGCATCCAGGTCAAGCCCGATGGTTCCGGCGTGGTGACCGAGGGCGTCAAGCATTCGATGAACCCCTTCGACGAGATCGCGATGGAAGAAGCGGTCCGCCTGAAGGAGAAGGGCAAGCTCACCGAGATCATCGCGATCACGGTCGGCGGCCAGAAGAACGAAGAGACGCTGCGCTCAGCGCTGGCGTTCGGTGCGGATCGGGCGATCCACATCAAGGAAGAAGGCGAGATCCAGCCGCTGACCGCCGCCAAAGCGCTGGCTGCGGCATTCAAGAAGGAAGGCGCGCAGCTCTTCATCGCCGGCAAGCAGGCGATCGACGACGACGCCAACCAGACCGGACAGATGGTGGCGGCGCTGCTCGACCTGCCGCAGGCGACGTTCGCCTCCAAGGTGGAGGTCGAGGGCAACAAGGCGACGGTGACGCGTGAAGTCGACGCCGGCCTGGAGACCCTGGAAGTCGATCTGCCGGCCGTGATCACCGCCGACCTTCGCCTCAACGAGCCGCGCTATCTCAAGCTGCCGGACATCATGAAGGCCAAGAAGAAGCCGATCGACGTGCAGAGCTTCTCCACGCTGGGCGTGACGCCGGGCGCCGGCGTGAAGACCACCAAGACCTCCTCGCCGCTGAAGCGCTCGAAGGGCATCGTGGTCAAGACGGTCGATGAACTGGTCGCCGCCCTGAAGTCGAAAGGGCTGGTCTGACAAAGACGGGAGTCGGAGAACGGAATCGGGAATCGCAAGACCCGAACCCTTCCAGACGATTCCCGATCCTCGATTCCCCATTCCCGGAACAATCCATGTCCAAGATCCTCGTCATTGCAGAACACGCCGACGGCAAGCTGTCCGCCGCCGTCGCCAAGACCGTCAGCGCCGCCACCGCCATCGGCGGTGAAGTGCACCTCGCCGTCTTCGCCGTGGACGGCGCCGCCGTCGGCGCGGAAGCCGCCAAGACCGCCGGCGTCACCAAGGTGCTGACCGTCAACAACCCCGCCAACGAGCACGCGCTGGCCGCCACGCTCGCGCCGCAGGTGGTCGAACTGGCCAAGGGCTACAGCCACGTGCTGTTCCCCGGCACCACGTTCGGCAAGGACCTCGCGCCGCGCGTGGCCGCCAAGCTCGACGTGCAGCAGGTCAGCGACATCATGGCCGTGCACTCGCCGACCTCGTTCGACCGTCCGATCTACGCCGGCAACGCGATCACCACGGTCGAGGTCCCGGCCGAACCGCTGATCCTGGCGACGGTGCGCCTGGCCTCGTTCCAGGCCGCGGCGCAGGATGGCAGCGCGCCGGTCGAGGCCGCGAGCGTGTCCGCGACCCTGCCCACGCACACGCGCTTCGTGAAGCTCGAGGCGCAGAAGTCGGAGCGCCCCGAACTGCAGTCGGCCAACCGCGTCGTCTCCGGCGGCCGCGCGCTGGCCAGCAGCGACAACTTCAAGATCATCTACGAGCTTGCCGACAAGCTCGGCGCCGGCGTGGGCGCCTCGCGCGCGGCGGTGGATTCCGGCTACGTTCCCAACGACATGCAGGTGGGCCAGACCGGCAAGATCATCGCGCCGGAGCTGTACATCGCCATCGGCATCTCGGGCGCGATCCAGCATCTGGCCGGCATCAAGGACGCGCGCACGATCGTGGCGATCAACAAGGACAGCGAGGCGCCGATCTTCGAGGTGGCGGACTTCGGCCTGGTCGGCGATCTGTTCCAGGTCGTCCCCGAGCTGACCGGCAAGCTGTAGTCGGGCTCGCAGGCAGGAAACGAAGAAGGGCCGGGAACCGGCCCTTCTTCGTTTGCGGACGATGCCGCCGATCGCGCGTCGCCGGCGCCCGGATGCGGTCCGGAGCCGGTCAGTCGCGGGTCATTGCCTGCCGGCGCGCCGGCAGGCGCCGCTCAGGTGAACTTTGAGAAGTCGGGCTTGCGCTTCTGGAGGAAGGCGCCGATGGCTTCCTGTGCCTCGGGCTTGGAGAGCATCGGCCCGAAGTGGAAGGCCTCCAGTGGAATCGCCTGGGTCACCGTCGGCTCGGTCCAGCGCTTCATCAGGCGCTTGGCGGTGCGCAATGCATTGGGTGGCTGCCGGGCGAGGGTGCGGGCGCGCTCGGTGACGCGCGCTTCGAGCTGGTCGTCCGCCAGCACCTCGTTGACCAGGCCACATTCACGGGCATGGGCGGCCGTGAAGGGCTCGCCGAACATCACCAGTTCCATCGCGCGCGCATGCCCCATGATGCGTGGCATCAGGTAGGTCGAGGCGTACTCGGGGACGATGCCGATGTTGACGAAGGGCATCGTGAAGCGCGCGCCCTGGCCGGCATAGATCAGGTCGCAGTGCAGCAGCAGCGTCACGCCGACGCCGATGGCCAGGCCGTTGACCGCGGCGATGGCCGGCTTGGGAAAGGCGGCGAGGGCATTCATGAAGCGGATCGTCGGCGAGTCGCCGGCGCTGCCGCCCTTCTGCGCCGCGGTCATGAAGTCGAGCATGTCGTTGCCCGCACAGAACACGCCCGGGCTGCCGCCCAGGACCAGGACCCGGACCTCCGGGTCGGCCGCTGCCGCCTCGATCGATTCGGCCAGGCTGCTGTACATCGCCTGGGTGATGGAGTTCTTCTTGTCGGGACGGTTGAATCGCAGGGTCAGCACGCCTTCATCGCGGCTGGACAGGATCGGGGCGACAGCGGCGTCGGACATGGAATTCACCGGAATGGGGGTCGCCGGATTCTAGCGAAGGCGGCTCCGGCACCGCGCTGGCTGCCGGGTCGCGCAACATGGTTGATCCTTTATGCTGCCGCCTTCGATCCATCTCATCGACGGCACTCCATGAAACTGCTCGGACGCGACATCGGCACCGAACACCCGATCTTCCTCATCGCCGGCCCGGACACGCTGGAATCGCAGGAACTGGCGGTCGAGGTGGCAGGGCACATCAAGGCCATCGCCGATCGCCTCGGTATCCTGTACGTGTTCAAGGGCAGCTTCGACAAGGCCAACCGCAGTTCGCACAAGAGCTACCGCGGCCCCGGTCTCGAGGGCGGCCTGAAGATCATGGAGAACGTCAAGAAGCAGGTCGGCGTGCCGGTGCTCACCGACGTCCACGAGGACACGCCGCTGGCGGAGGTCGCGAGCGTCATCGACGTGATCCAGACGCCGGCCTTCCTGTGCCGCCAGACCAACTTCATGCAGAACGTCGCGCGCACCGGCCGGCCCATCAACGTGAAGAAGGGCCAGTTCATGTCGCCCTGGGAGATGGGCAACGTCATCGAGAAGATGACGGCGGTGGCGCCGCACCAGTTCATGCTCTGCGAACGCGGTTTCAGCTTCGGCTACAACAACCTCGTCGCCGACATGCGCGGGCTGGCGATCATGCGCCGGTACGCGCCGGTGGTGTTCGATTCCACCCACACCGTCCAGCTTCCGGGTGGCCAGGGCAACGCCTCCGGCGGCATGCGCGAGATGATCCCGGTGCTCGCCCGCGCGGCGGTCGGCGCCGGCGTCTCGGGACTGTTCATGGAGACGCATCCCGACCCGGACTCGGCGCTGTGCGACGGCCCGAACTCGCTGCCGCTGAAGATGATCGGCGGCCTGCTCGAGACGCTGGTCGAGCTCGATCGCGTGGTCAAGCGCGCGCCGTTGCTGGAGACCGCGCTGGCCGCGCCGTAGGCTGCGGCAACCCTTAGAATGCGCCCCAAATCCGATCCCTGAAGCGAGGCTCAGCGAGGCTCAATGTCCATCATCACGCGCGTCACCGGCCTGGAAATCATCGATTCACGCGGCAATCCCACCGTCGAGGCGGAGGTGGTGCTCGAATCCGGCGCGGTGGGCCGGGCCGCGGCGCCCAGCGGCGCCAGCACCGGCTCGCGCGAGGCGGTCGAATTGCGTGACGGCGCACCCAAGAAGGGCCGGGCGCGCTACCTGGGCAAGGGCGTGAGCAAGGCCATCGGCCATGTCGAGGGCGAGATCGCCCGGGCGGTCGAGGGCCTGGATGCGCAGGATCAGGCCGGTGTCGACCGCGCGATGATCGAGGTCGATGGCACGGACAACAAGTCGCGCCTGGGCGCCAACGCGATTCTCGCGGTGAGCCTGGCGGCGGCCAAGGCCGCGGCGATCGAGAACGGCCTGTCGCTGTTCCGCCATATCGGCGGCATCGGCGCCAACGTGCTGCCGGTGCCGATGATGAACGTCATCAATGGGGGCGCCCACGCCGACAACAACATCGACATCCAGGAGTTCATGATCCTGCCGGTCGGCGCCAAGAGCTTCTCGGAGGCGCTGCGCTGGGGTGCGGAGACCTTCCACACGCTCAAGAAGGTGCTCAAGGATCGCGGCCTGAACACCGCGGTGGGCGATGAAGGCGGATTCGCGCCCGACCTCGAATCCAATGTGGCCGCGCTGGACTGCCTGCTCGAGGCCATCGAGAAGGCCGGCTTCAAGCCTGGCAAGGACATCTACCTGGGACTCGACGTCGCCTCGTCGGAGTTCTTCGAGAAGGGCAAGTACCACCTGCACGGCGAGGGCAAGAGCTTCACGCCGGAGCAGTTCGCCGACTTCCTCGCCGGCATCTGCGCGACGTACCCGGTGATCTCGGTCGAGGACGGCTGCGCCGAGAACGACTGGGCCGGCTGGGCGGCGCTGACCCGGAAGGTCGGCTCGAAGGTGCAGCTGGTCGGCGACGACCTGTTCGTCACCAACACGAAGATCCTGTCCAAGGGCATCGCCGAGGGCATCGCCAACTCCATCCTGATCAAGCCCAACCAGATCGGCACGCTGACCGAGACCCTGGACGCGATCCAGATGGCGAGCGATGCCGGTTACTCCTCGGTGGTCAGCCACCGATCGGGCGAGACCGAGGACGCGACCATCGCCGACATCGCGGTGGGAACCGCCGCCACGCAGATCAAGACCGGCTCGCTGTGCCGCTCGGATCGCATGGCCAAGTACAACCAGCTCCTGCGCATCGAACGCGAGCTGGGCAGCCGCGCACGCTATCCCGGTCGCGGCGCGTTTCCTGTCATGATCGCGTAGCTGCAGGAAGCTTCCGGAGCGCCCATGCTCAAGCACGCCGCCATCGTCGTCCTCGCCCTCATGCTGCTCGGATTGCAGTGGCGGCTGTGGGTGTCGAATGACGGCGTGCGCAGCCAGGCACGGCTCAGCGAGCAGGTCGAGGCGGCACGGGCGGAGAACCAGCAGCTCGCGGTGCGCAACGCCGAGCTGGAAGCCGAGGTCCAGGACCTGAAGTCCGGGCAGGCTGCCATCGAGGGGCGTGCGCGCACCACGCTCGGCATGATCAAGCCGAGCGAAACCTTCTTCCTCGTGGTGCAGTAAGGAGCGCCTTGGCAACATCCGGCGTCATCCCCGACCCGTTCGCCCTGCAGCGGTGAAGCCCCACGGCAAGACCCCGCGCTACTGGGCAGTCATCCCCGCTGCCGGCGGCGGTGCGCGAATGGGGATCAACAAGCCCAAGCAGTATCTGAACCTGCGTGGACGGGCGCTGCTCGAGTGGAGCGTGGCGCCTTTCCTGGATTCGGGATGGATCGACGGCGTGGTGCTGGTGCTGGCCAAGTCGGACCAGGACTACGCGAAGCTGCCCATTGCGCGGCATCCGAAGATCGTCATCACGACCGGCGGCTCTGCGCGCGCCGAGTCGGTGCTGGCCGGCCTGGAGGCGGTCAGCGATCGCAGCCGTGGCTTCGAGCAGGTCTTCGTGCTGGTCCATGATGCGGCACGGCCCTGCCTGGACTGGTCGGACCTGGAGCGCCTGCGCGACGAAGCGGACGACAAGCATGGCGGCCTGCTCGCCATGCCGGTCAGCGACACCCTCAAGAAGGCCAAGAAGGGCAAGGTCACCGGCACCCTGGACCGCGCCTTGGTATGGCGCGCGCAGACGCCGCAGCTGTTCCGCCTCGACCTGCTGCGCAAGGCCCTGGTCGAGTGCGAGGAGCACAATCTCGAGGTCACCGACGAGGCCAGCGCGATGGAGCGCGCCGGCTACAAGCCGCGCCTGGTCCGCGGCCGCGAGAGCAACCTCAAGGTCACGTACCCCGAAGACCTGCTGCTGGCCGAGTTCTGGCTGGCCCACGCGGAGGCACAACCATGACGGGTCCTGGCCTGCGCATCGGTCATGGCTACGACTCGCACCGCCTGGAGGCGGGTGAGGGCGTCACGCTGGGCGGAGTGCGGATTGCCTGCGCGTACCGGCTGATCGCGCACTCCGACGGGGACGTGCTGATCCACGCGCTGTGCGATGCCCTGCTCGGCGCCTGCGCGCTGGGCGACATCGGAAAGTTCTTCCCGGACACCGACGCCCGGTTCAAGGGAGTCGACAGCCGCGAGCTGCTGCGCGAGGTCGTGCGCCGCGTGGGCGAGAAGGGCCATGCGGTCGTCAACGCGGACCTGACCCTGGTCGCGCAGGTGCCGAAAGTCGCACCGCACGTCATGGCCATGCGTGAACGCCTGGCACAGGACCTCGGGGTGGCGCTCGACGCGGTCAACGTGAAGGCCACCACCAACGAGGGCATGGGGCACATCGGGCGCAAGGAAGGGATCGCGGGGCACGCGGTCTGCCTGCTCGGACCGATTCCAGGACCGGCTGCCGGCACGCGGCCCTGAGGATCCTGCTGCGGAGTCCCTGCCATTGCTGTGCCGCTGCAGGAGGGTCAAGGCCAAGACCGTGACCCGCCCCGGCGGCGAATGCGAACCCGCGTCCAGGAAGCGGGGCTGAACGCCGAATAGTTCGCGGCGCTCCAAGAGGCGCGTCGGGCACGGCGGCGCCGATGCCGCGATCGGGGGGGAGCGGATACCGGATCAGCCGGGCGGCGGCACCGGATTGCGCGGCGCCTCGCCGGCGAGCACCCGGATCACCTCCTCGACGACACGCTGGCGCAGCTCGTCCACCGAGGCCGGCGACGAGAACGCGATGTGCGGTGTGGCGATCACGCGCGGATGGCAGGTGACCGCGGCCGGCGGTGTCGGCTCGCCCTCGACGACGTCGAGCGCCGCGGTCCCGGGTTGCCCTCGATCGAGCGCCGCGACCAGGTCCTGGTTGTGCACCAGCGCGCCGCGGCTGATGTTCACCAGCAGGCTGCCGGGCTTCATGCGCGCGAATGCACGCGCATCGAAGATGTGGCGCGTCTCCGGGCCCAGCGGCAGCAGGCCGATCACCGCGTCGCTCTGTGCGAGCAGCTGGTCGAAGTCCACCCACTCGACGCCGGACAGTCCGCGATCCTGCGTGCGGCTGTAGGCCAGCAGCCGGCAGCCGAATCCACGCAGCTTGTCGACGACCAGGCGGCCGATCCGCCCGCAGCCGGCGATACCGACCGTCAGGTCGCGCACGCGTTGCGGCGAGGGACGCGACGGATCCCAGAGGCCGCGCTTGACCTCGCGGTCGTTCTCGACCGTTCCGCGATCACCGTGAATCCGTCGCCGAAGGGCGCCCAGCTCAGCAGCAGCGCGATGGCATGGTCGGACATCTCCTCGACGCAATAGTCGGGGACATTGGTGACCAGGGCGCCGTGCGCGGCCGCCGCGCGGCGGTCGATGTTGTCCAGGCCGACGCCCACCCGTGCCACCAGCGCCAGATCCCGGCAGTGCGCGATTGCCTGGGCGTTGACCTGCGCCCACACCGTCATCACCACCTGCGGACGGTGCTCGGCGCACATCGCGACGACCTGCTCGGGCGGCGGCGCGGCCTTTGGCCCCGCGATCAGGATGTGTCCGGCCGCCTCGATGCGCTGGTACTCCAGGCCCAGGTCCGGCCAGGCGTAGTCGGTCAGCAGGATCTTCTTCTTCTCTGGTTTCTCGGGTTTCATTGTTTGCGGGATGAAGGTCAGCCCCTGCGTCGCAGCAGGACATAGATTGCGCCGCTGCCGCCATCGACCGGGCGCGCCGAGCAGAAGGCCAGGACGTCGCGCAGCTTGCGCAGCCAGCCGTCGAGCTGCCGCTTGAGCACGGGACCCGTGTTCGGCGAACCGTGACCCTTGCCATGGATCATGCGCACGCAGCGATGATCGCGATCGCGGCATTCGGCGAAGAAAAGTGCGACCTCGGCGCGCGCCTTGTCGCGGTTGAGCCCGTGCAGGTCGAGTTCGGCATCGATGCGAAAGCCGCCGCGGCGGAGCTGGCGCAGCACGCGGTCCTGCACGCCGGGCGCCGTGTAGCTGATCGTCTCGCCGGATTCGAAGTGCTCCGGATCGGGTCCGGACAGCAGCTCGGCGATGACCGCGCGCTCGTCGGCGAGGCTCTGGCGTGGCAGCGGCGCGCTGGCCGCCGGCCTGCGCGCGACGCGCTCGCTGGGCGGACGTGGCTTGACGTCGCGCATGAGCGCGGCGAAATCCTCGATCGTCTCGTCGTCGGGCGGGTTCGGCTTCACGATGGCCGGCTGGGATACCTGTGCGGCGGGAGGCCACATTCTCGGAGATGTATCGGAGTCGCGGCTACATGGGTGCTCCGTCATGCGCCGCGACGCGCGGTCCGTCCGGCGAAATGGTGCGCACGGGCGGTAAACTAGCGGCCTCCCCACGCCGCTTTCGCCATGCGCATTCTCCTTTCCAACGATGACGGCTACTTCGCCCCCGGGCTGGTGTGCCTGCGTGACCAGCTGCGCCTGCACCACGAGGTCACGGTGGTGGCGCCCGATCGCAACCGCAGCGGCGCCAGCAACTCGCTCACGCTGTCGAGCCCGGTGCGCGTGCAGCCTCTCGGCGAGCGGGTCTACAGCGTGGACGGAACGCCCACCGACTGCGTTCACCTGGCGCTCACCGGCATGCTCGAGGAGTCCTTCGACATGGTCGTGTCGGGGGTCAACAACGGCGCCAACCTGGGCGACGACACGCTCTACTCGGGTACCGTCGCGGCGGCGATGGAAGGCCGCTTCCTCGGCTGGTCGGCGATCGCGGTGTCCTGCTGCTCCCCCGATCCGCAGCATTACGACACCGCCGCGCGCGTCTCGCTGCACATCATCGATCGCCTGCAGCGCGATCCGCTGGCGGAGAACTTCATTCTCAACGTGAACGTGCCGGACGTGCCCTTCGAGGAGCTGCGCGGGTACGAAGTCACGCGCCTGGGGCACCGCCATCGCGCCGAGAACGTGATTCCGGCGAAGGATCCACGCGGACGGCCGATCTGGTGGATCGGCGCGGCGGGCGGCGAAGGCGATTCCGGTCCCGGCACCGATTTTCACGCCATCAACCAGCGCCGCGTGTCGATCACGCCGCTGCTGGTGGACCTGACCCGCTACGCCGCGATGGAGAAGCTGTCGGACTGGGCACACAAGCTCGCATGAGCGACATGCGCGGCTGCGGCCGTCGCCCCGTCGAAGGAGTCCGCGGACGCCGGGCATCCCGCCCATGCAATCTGCCGCCGCAGGGCGCGCATCAGGAAGGAGGCAAGTGAGCGGTATCACGCAGCACCACCACAGTCGCGGCCTGGGCATGACCTCGTCGCGCGTGCGCGACAACCTCATCCAGGATCTGCGCAGGCAGGGTGTCCGCGACGAGCGCGTGCTCGAGGCGATGACCCGCATCGAGCGCCACCAGTTCGTGGAGGAGGCGCTCAAGAGCGAGGCCTACAAGAACCGCGCGCTCCCCATCGGTCACGCACAGACCATCTCGCAGCCCTACATCGTGGCGCTGATGACCGAGGCGGTACTCGGCGGCGGCAGTCCGAAGCGCATCCTCGAGGTGGGCACGGGCAGCGGCTACCAGACCGCGGTGCTGTCGGTGCTGGTCGAAACGGTGTTCACCGTCGAGCGCATCCGCGCGCTGACCGAGACCGCCCGCACCCGACTGTCGGGCCTGGGCTACAAGAACATCCACTTCGGCTATGCGGACGGCACCCTGGGCTGGTCTCCCTACGCGCCGTTCGACGGCATCGTGGTCACGGCGGGCGGCGCGGAGATTCCGGCCGCGCTGATCGACCAGCTGGCGCCGGGTGGCCGCCTGGTGATCCCGGTGGGGCCGCCGGGCGCGCAGTCGCTGCGGCTGGTGGAGCGCACGCGACGCGGGCCGGTCGAGCAGGACCTGGGCGCGGTCAGCTTCGTGCCGCTGCTGACCGGGAAGAGCTGAGTGCGCGGAGCGCAGGCCTGAAATGGAAGCCTTCGGCCTGTGGCTCAAGGACGTGGTCGCGCACCTGGGCTACACCGAGATCGTGCTGTTGATGGCGCTCGAGTCGAGCCTGTTCCCGGTGCCGTCCGAGCTGGTGATGATTCCGGCCGGCTACCGCGCCGCGCAGGGCGAGCTCGATGCCGTGCTCGCCACGCTGGCCGGCGGCCTGGGATCGCTGATCGGGGCCTCGGCGAACTACGCGCTGGGTCGCTACGTGGGCAAGGCCTTCCTGCTGCGCTACGGCCGCTACCTGCTCATCAACCACAAGACCTACCACGACGCCGAGCGCCTGTTCCTGCGCAACGCCAATGTCGCCACCTTCGTCGGCCGCTTCATTCCCGGCGTGCGCCACCTGATCTCGATTCCGCCCGGGATGTTCGGCATGGCGCTGCTGCCGTTCATGCTGCTCACCGCGCTTGGCGCGACGCTCTGGTGCGGGGTGCTGGTCGCGCTCGGCTACTTTTTCGGGCAGCCGATGGTCGAGGCGGTGTCGCGCTATACGCACGAAGCGGGCATCCTCGCGCTGGTTGTCCTATTCGCTTTCGTCGCATGGTTCATCTACAAGCATCGCGGCCGCGACAGGCTCGCGCCGGGGCCGCGCACATGATCCGCCGCACCGGCCTGCTGGTCGTGTCGGTCATCGCCCTGTCGGGCTGCGCCAACCTGCTGTCCTGGAATCCTCCGCCACGGCGCGAGGCGGCCAACCAGTCGGCCGGCCTGATCCTGCCGCAGCGGCCTCTCGGGCCGCAGGAATACCTGGTCCGCCAGGGCGACACGATGTACTCGATCGCCTTTCGCAAGAGCCTGGACTACCGCGAGCTGGCGAGCTGGAACGGCGTGGGCGGCGACTACCTCATCCGTCCCGGCCAGGTGCTGCGGCTGACGCCGCCGCCGCGCCCGGCGCTGTTCGAGGGGGATATCGTCTCGCACCCCGACGACAGCCCGCGGCCGCCGGCGACCGCGCCGGTCGCGCTGCCGCGTGAAAGCCTGGGGGTACCGCCACCGCCGGCGCCCGGAACCTCCACGGTCGCCACCGCGCCGATCCCGCTGCCGACCGAGACGCTGGGCGTGCCGCCGCCGGCGCTGGGGCAGGGACCGTCCGCACCCGCGGCGTCCGCCCCGGTCACCAGACCCGCCCCGGCGCCGAGCCTGCCGCCGCCACCGATGACGAGCGAATCCGGCGGGCCCTACCGCTGGCAGTGGCCGACCGAAGGGGTGGTCGTGCGTGGCTATGCCCCGTCAGCCGGATCCAAGGGTCTGGATTTCGCCGGCAATATCGGCCAGCCGGTGTACGCGGCGGCGCCGGGCAAGGTGGTCTACAGCGGCTCGGCCCTCAAGGGTTACGGCGAGCTGATCATCATCAAGCACGACGACCTGCGCCTGTCCGCGTACGGCTACAACCGCACGCGCCTGGTCAAGGAAGGCGACATGGTGCGCGGAGGACAGGCGATCGCGGAACTCGGGCTGGGGCCGGAAAACCGCCCCATCCTGCATTTCGAGATTCGCGAACGCGGGCAGCCGGTCGACCCGGTGACCTACCTGCCCGCCAAGACCGCCTCCAACTGACGCCGCGCCGTCCCGCAGTGACCCCCACAGGTGCCGGGGTCCTCGCGGAAGGGCCGCTGGCGCAGTCCGCTCAGGCCGGCTTGCGCAGCATCAGGGCGGAACGCTTGCAGCTGGCCACCAGTTCATTGCGCTGGTTGTAGGAGCGGTGCAGGAAGATCACGATCCCGTTCTGCGGCCGGCTCTTCGATTCACGGACCTCGATCACCTCGGACTCGCTGCGCAGCGTGTCACCGTGGAACACCGGCCTGGGAAAGCGAACCTCGTCCCAGCCCAGGTTGCCCACGGTGGTTCCCAGCGTGGTGTCCTGCACCGTCACGCCGACCATCAGGCCCAGGGTGAACGCGCTGTTGACGATGCGCTGGCCGAACTCCGAATTCTCCTTGCAGTACTGCTCGTCAATGTGCAGCGCGGCCGGGTTGTGGGTGAGGGCCGAGAAGAACACGTTGTCCGCCTCGGTGACCGTGCGCCGCACGCTGTGCTGGAACTTCTGGCCGACGAAGAATTCCTCGAAATAAAGACCTGCCACGCGAGCTCTCCTGTTGCTGGGGATGATGTTGCGGCGCAGCGGTCGCACGCCGGCGCCAAGTTTGACGCAAACGCCTGCGGGGCTCACGCCGACCCGAATCCAGATGGTAACTTTGCGCATCCAGTGCGAGGCGCCACATGAACGAAGCGGATCCCCTGCGGGCCCCCAAGCGAGATCGTCCCCAGCGTCCGGACGAGGCGCGCGGAGACGGTGCCGCGCTGGGCCTGATCGTGGCCCTTGGCCTGTGCGTGCTCGGCGCGATCTTCTACGTCCACCGGCATCCCGTCGGC
Source organism: uncultured Panacagrimonas sp. (assembly GCA_946481265.1). The sequence continues at coordinate 13,255 of CAMLNE010000073.1, forward strand.
GAGGGAGCGGAGGGGACGGCGATGGCGGCGGCAGAGGCGTCGGCCGAGGGCGGTCCGGGCGCCACCCCGGCGGGCGACGGCATGCGTAAGCCGATGCGCGAGGCGCCACTGGAAAAGGCCAAGCCGATCGCGCGTGACACCTTCGCGGCGCCGGTCACCCATGTCACCGAAACGGACGCCTGCCGCTCACTACGCCGGGCGGCCGACCGTATCCGCGACAACATGCGCAAGCCGCACTCGCAGTGGGAGGCGGCCGATTTCAAGCGCGAGCTGGACACCATCACCAGCCAGGGAACCGAGCGCGGCTGCTGGAGCGGGGGCGCCGGCTGAGCGGCTGACGCAAAGGCCGCCGTAGACCGGCATGTACTGGCGGACATCCGCTCCGTTGACCCGGGTCACGACGCTCCCGATTCGCTGCGAGCGCTCGAAACGGTAGCCTGCGGCGTAGTAGGCGCGG
>CAMLNE010000074.1 GCA_946481265.1 uncultured Panacagrimonas sp.
CGCGGCGGCCCCGGGACGACGCCAAGGAAGCGTAATAGCGGGCGAAGGTGGGCTGGAGGCGGGACCGAAGCGCCGTCGCCGCAGCGTGCAGGCGGACGCGGAAGCGGAACGGTTCGACCCGTGCCCTTACCGCACAGCCGGGCGCAGCCGGCTCAGGGTGTCCCCGGGGTATGCCTCGCCGCCATGCGCGCAACGCAGGCGCCTGCACCGATCGGCCGCGAGCGTGCGCCGACGACTGCCCTGCGCAGCTAGGATCGGAGTTCGCGCGGACACACGCCGAACTGGCGGCGAAAGATCTTGCTGAACGTGCCCGAGTCGCGGAAGCCCCAGCGGTAGGCGATGTCGGTGATGCTCAGCTGTCGTGCGTCGCGCAGTTCGCGACGGCAACGCTCCAGCCGTTGCTGGCGGATCCAGGCCGCGGGCGTGGATTCCAGCGCGTCGAACAGGCGATGCAGGTGCCGCTCGCTGATGCCGTTCGCACTGGCGATCTGTCGGGTGCTGAGCTGCGGATCGTCGAGATGAGCCTCGATGTAGGTGAGCAGCTGGCGCAGCAGCGAAGTCGATCCGCCGCGCCCGGTCAGCGGCACCTTCGCGCTGAGCGTGGCGGCGAGCAGTTCCAGCGTGGCGTTGAGCACGTGGCCGGCCGCGGTGGACGGCAGGGCGCCGAAGCTCTCGTCGAGCGCCAGCAGGTGGTCGATGAACAGGCGGCTGACGCCGGGCGCCACCTCCACGCGATGCCCGACGTAGTCGTCGGCCCGCGGCAGCACCCGGCGCAGCTGTGACTGCGGCACCGCGAAGGTGACCTGGCGCAGGTTCTCGCCGGTGATGAAGGTCATGGGTCGGGTCGTGTCCCACAGCGCGAAGCTGCCTTGCGGCAACGGGACCTCCTCCTTGTCGATCACCAGGCAGATCGAGCCCTCCGCGATGTAGATCAGGTTGTAGAGCGCCTCGTCGTCCTGCGCGATCTCGTGCGAGCCGCGCGTGCCGACGATTCCACCCTGCACGGACGTCAGGTGCGTGACCCGGAAGCCGTCGAACCGGCCCTGCCGCGTGTAGGCGGGAAAGCGGTCGCAGCGGACCGGCTTGATGCTCCAGCGCATGTGCGCGTCGACCACGAAATCCCGCCACCGATCGAACTGCTTGTGCGGTGCAACACGGGTCGTGCTCCATACCTCGGGGTCGTGCCATCCCTCGATCAGGGACGTCCGGTGTGCGGCCATGGCGTTCTCCTCCAGGCTCTGACGTCTGATACGTCTCATAGGCTGATTATGTACATCTCATTATGGACGCACCGGGCCGGGGGCCATATCCGGGCGGGCATGGGGTCCGGTGAGGTCCAGTTCCACGTCAGATCAGGCCAATCCGGCGTCCCGCAACCTGTCTAGGATCGCTTCACCACCCGCCTCACGAGGAGAACGCCATGCTGGTCGGAACCGTCCCCCACAAGGATCTGACGCCGTACATGCGCAACATTGCCGACGACCTCTACCCCAAGGTCGACCCCGCCTTCCTGCCGCACTTCCAGGAATACATGGGCCTGCTCGGCAACATTCCCAAGCACTGCGAGACCTTCTTCCCGTACTACTTCAGCATCTGGTTCGACAACAAGCTCGGCCCGCGCATCACCGAGCTGGCGCGCCTGGCCATCGCCCAGGGCACGCAGTGCCAGCTGTGCCAGGCCGTGCGCTACACGCCGGAAGTCGGCGAAAAGGACATCTCGGCCATTCCGGGCATCGATGCCGCGACGCTGAACGACAAGGAACGCGCCGTCGTGCGCTTCGCCACCGCGTTCGGCAACAACCACCACGAAATCAACGAAACGCACTTCGCCGAACTCAAGAAGCATTTCAGCGACGAGCAGATCACCGAACTGCTGATGTGGAGCGCGATGGCACTGGGCCTAGGCCGCATCCTGAAGGTGACGCAGCTGGTGAGCGAGACCTGCCCGCTGCCCGAGCCGTCCGCGGTCGAGTGGACCAAGGACAAGAAGGCCGCCTGATCCACGACTGCCACCGGGAGTAAATCGAATGCCGCAGAGCATCGCCGTCGTCGCGCCCGAACAGGTCACCCCCGAGTGGATGACGCAGGCCCTCCGGGCGCGCGACATCGACGTCCGGGTCCGCAGCCTGCGCATGGACCAGGTCGGGACCGGCCAGCTGGGCGAGACGCGTCGCTTCCACATCGAGTACGAGGGCACGCCGGCACCCGGCGCGCCCTCGTCGCTGGTGGGCAAGTTCCCCTCGGCCAATGCCACGGCCGCCGAGTCCGGCAAGACCATGGGCTTCTACCGCTCGGAGGTCATGTTCTACCGGGAGCTCGCGCACCGCGCGAAGATCCGCACCCCCGCGGTCTACGTGGCCGAGATCGACCAGGCCAACGACTTCACCCTGCTGTTCGAGGACCTGGCGCCGGCCCGGCAGGGCGACCAGTTCAAGGGCTGCACGCTGGAGGAGGCACGCAAGGCGCTCAAGGAAGCGGCGATGCTGCACGCCGCGTTCTGGAACGATCGCGAACTGATGGCGCAGCCCTGGCTGTACGTGCCTGAAGGCGCGCAGGGCTTCTACACCACCGAGCTGATCGAGCGCTCCTGGGACCACATCAACAAGCACTACACCGACTACCTGACGCCGGAGTTCAAGCTGGTCGGCGACAAGTATGTGAAGAACCACGCGTACTGGAACCGTCCGCGCGACTTCCCGAAGACCTTCTCGCACTGCGATTTCCGCCCCGACAACATGCTGTTCGGCGGCCCCAACGATCGCATCTGCGTGGTCGACTGGCAGACCAGCAACTTCCTGGGCACCGGCATGGATGTCGCGTACTTCCTGAGCGGCATCTTCGACCGCGAAACGCGCAAGGCCAACGAGCGCGAGCTGCTCAAGGGCTACCACGAGGACCTGCTGGCGCTCGGTGTGAAGGACTACAGCTTCCATCACCTGCTGCGCGACTACGCGCATTACAGCTTCGCGGTGATCGCCGTGGCCATTGCCGCCACCCTGATCGTCAAGCGCACCGAACGCGGTGACAAGATGCTGATGCACATGGCGCTCGGCGGCGCGCTGCAGGCCCTGGACAACGACGCGCTGGACGATCTTCCGGACTGAACCGGGACGACGCCCAGCATGCGCCACGGATGTCGCGGGCCGCGGGCAGGACGGATGGGTTTCCTGGCAGCACGGCCATCGCGGTCCGCACATCGCACCGTTGTCCGCGGATTCAACCGCAAGCCCCACGGCACGTAGCAGAAGAAACCGGGAGACAAGCCCATGAGACTCGCCAAGCCCCACCTGGATATCGGCCTGTTCACACGTCAGATCGGCAAGCACCGAGAATTCTGGGGCGGCACCGTCGGCCTGCGGCTGGACCACGAACTCGAACTCCGGAAAGGCTGGGTGCAGCATCGCTTCGATGCGCATGACTCCGTGGTCAAGGTGAACCACTGGTCCGACGACCTGCCACCGCTGCCCGCCACCGGTTATGTCGGGCTCACCATCGCGCGTGCCGGGCATCCGGCGTGGGAAGGCCGGCATCCCGACGGCGGCTGGGTGCGGACCGTGCCGCCGGGTACCGACGGCATCAGCCGCATCGGGATCACGGTGCGCACGCCCCATCCCGCGCGGATGATGGCGTTCTACACCCACGCCATGGAGTTCGATCGCATCGATGCCACGACGGCACGTTGCGGCGACACGATGCTGTTTGTCGAACAAGGACCGGGCGGCAGCGAGACCGAGGACTTCGTCGGGCCCGGCTACCGCTACCTGACGGTACAGGTCTTCGATGCCGACCAGTCGATGCGGGACATCTTCGCGCGCGGCGGCCGCATCGCGCGCGAGGCGATCAGCTTCAAGGACGTCGCCCGCTACGGCTTCGTCAAGGACCCGGACGGCAACTGGATCGAGATGTCGGCGCGTACCTCGCTGACCGGGATCAAGCCTTCGTGAGAACCCGCGCGACCGATGCCTGCCCCGCGGCGTGCCGTCGCCAGCCGGCGCGCGCTGCTGCGCAAACCGTCGTAGAACGCAGAACGCCGAGGAGAAGCGGTCATGGCCAGTTACGTCGAAGTTGCCGATGCCATCCCGATGAAGGGCCTGCGCGTGGTACTCACGCCGACGGTCCCGGGGCCGTTCAGCGAGGCTGCAAAGGGCATCCTGCACGTCAAGAAGCTGCCCTACGTCAAGGCGCGCCAGGACATCCTGGGACCCAATCCCGAACTGCTGCGCTGGAGCGGCCAGACCACCGCCCCGGTCGCCTGCTGGAACGACGAGCCGCCACGCAGCACCTGGATCGAGCAGCTCTACCTGTTCGAGCGCCTGGCTCCCACGCCGCGGCTGATCCCCGAGGACTGGGACGATCGCCTGCTGATGTTCGGGCTGGCCAACGAGCTGATGAGCGAGAACGGATTCACCTGGAACCGCCGTCACATCATGGTGCGCGACTTCACGCGTCCCGAGCAGCCCGAATCGACCCGCGCGGTCTACGAGAAGCTCGGCCAGAAGTACTGGTACACCGCGGAGGCCGGTGCCGCCGCACCGCACCGCTGCGCCGAGATCCTGCAGCGCCTGGGCGCCCAGCTCGAGACGCAACAGGCCCGCGGCCGCCGCTTCTTCATCGGTGAATCCCTGACCGCCCTGGACATCTACTGGGCCGCGATCGCCGCGATGCTCGAGCCCCTGCCCAACGAGCTGTGCCCGATGCCCGACATGTTCCGCGACGTCTACACCAACACCGATCCGGTGCTGCGTGCCGCGACGACGCCGGCGCTGATGCAGCACCGGGATTTCATCTACCACGAATTCCTGGAACTGCCGGTCGATCTGTAGCCCGCACAGCGCGTCAGATTCGTTCGGCACGGTGCGTCAGACGGGCAACCTGAACTCCCTCTCCCCCGCGACAGCGGGGGGTGGGTGGGGTGAGGGACCGCCTCTCCAAAAACAACGGTCGTGCGATTGCGCCGCGTCCCTTGCGGGAGGCGCATGCACGGACCTCATTTCCAGCCGGGCAGTCGCCCCGCTTGCTTGATCCACTTGCGCAGCGCCGGGTCCTGCGCTTCGCCCAACGTCCGCAACTTCACATAGCGAGCGCCCTCGCCTAGCGGCGGCGCATCCTCGAGCTTCTCGCCGGCGAGGAAGACGAGATTTACGGAAACGTCATAGGCGACCATCTCGATGATCCACCCCTGCTTCTGTGTTCCGTAGTACGCCTTCTTCCACTTGATGGCGTACTCGAGTCCCGAAATCGTCTTCCGGATCAGGCTATCCAGGTGTTCGACGATAGGCCGCAGATCCGGCATCACATGCCGGAGCCAATCATCGATCTCGACATGGCTGCCTGATGCAACGGGCGGCTTCTTGACCGATGTCGGTTTGAGGGGTTTTGCCATTGCAAGGCCTCGCGATGACCCAACGCCGCCGTTGATCCGGCACTCAGCTTGCGCGTGCCGCGCTGGGCGGGTTGCGGTGTTGTCGGGCTTCTGGATTGCCGCACCGACCTTAGCCTGTAAAGCAGGCCTCCGGTCAGGATCCCCGCCCCGCGAACCTCCTCCCAACGACCCGGCATGAGCCCGCTTTTCAGCGGCCCTCGCCGGCCGCGTGCACGGCGATCGCACGGGTGCGTTCCAGCAGTTCAGGGCCTCCTGGATCTCCGTGACCGGGAACGGCGATCAGCGTCCGGCTCCCATATTTCCCGATGACGCGATCCGTCGACGATGCCCACTGACCCAGATCGGCGTCCTCGGTATTTCCGATTCCCGATGTGCGCAGCATGCAACCGCCGAAGAGCACGCCGGCGTGCTCGACGAATGCCACCACGTTGTCGCGGGTGTGGGCCGGGCCGGGATAGAACATCTCGACCGCGGTACTGCCCAGGTCAAAACGCGTCCTGTCGCCCTTCCAGGTCCTGTCCGCCATGGGCAACCCGCGTCGCGGCGCATCCTCCTGCGACAGCACGTACGCATACGACAGGACGCCCTGCTGCCGCGCGATCTCGATTCCGCTCATGCGGTCGCCATGCGCATGCGTGACCGCAAGGCGAAGCGGCCGGTCACCCGCCAGCTCACGTGACTGGGCGAGCAAGGGCGCCATCTCCGACGTGCGCCAGCTGGTGTCGATCAGGAGCGCGCCCGTGGATCCAAGCACCAGCAGGCCATTGGACGGAAAAAGCCGGCCATCGTCGAGCCGATTCCACGTCGTGTGCCGCCAGACCCCGGCGGCGAGCGCCTCCATGCTCAAGGCGGGGACTTCGGCATCGACGGCAAGCGCCGACGTGGCGCCGGCCAGTGCGCAGCAACAGCAGGCCCGGAGGAAGTGGCGACGCGACAGGCGGTACTGGGTCATGGGAGACGATTGTCTGCGGACCGACGCCATGCCAGGCGCCGCTCCGGCTCGAATGGAGGATCGGATCGCTGCTGCAGCGATCCACATCTGGCTAGAGCTGCCACAGCTCGTGATCGTTGCCGCCCAGGAGGTAGATGGCAAACGTCCCGTGCCCGGGCAGTTCCATCGGCGGCACGGCGACCTGTCCTCCCGCCTCCACGACCGCGGTGATGGCGGCCTCGATGTCCTCCACCAACCCGTAGGGACGCACCACCGGCTCCTCGGTCTGGCGCAACGGTGCACGCACACCCACCAATCCGCCATTCGCCAACGCGGCGGTACGCGCGTTGCCAAGCCCGGCATCAGGCTCGCCATACCTCGTGCCGTGCATGGCGGCATAGGCCGCACACACCGCATCCACGTCCCTGGTCACGATCTCGAGATACTGGATCTGCATGAATCGACCTTCGGTGATGGTGCAGCGGGCGTCCGCCAGGCGGCCGGCCCTTCGATGCACTCCTTCTCGCGCCCCACTGTCCTCACGCATTGAATCGACAGACGCCCGAACCGGTCCGCCATTGCTCAAAGCGCATCGCTACGCGCGGATTCCGGTCCGCGACCGCAATGCCGGAGCCTGTGCGTAGAGGCATTCCTTCCCCGGCCAGCCCTCCATGAAATTCAGTCGCCCGTGGAACGGCCCACAGCCGGGTCGGCGCAGCCGGAGGATGGGCCAACTCAGCAGCGACAGCAGCATGCCGATGGCATTGAGCGGCAGGTAGGCCGGCCCGGCGAACTGGCCCTGCAGGGTGTGGATGCGCTCATGGTCGGCGCAGCCGTATGCGCGGCTGCCATAGAGGATGACGTTGCCCAGGGTGATCGCGCCGCCGGGGCTGAACGCGTCCATCAGCGGGCTGCGACGGAACTCGATGGCGTTGTGTCCCAGGCCCGCCTCGCCGCCGAACAGGCGCCCCGCCCCACCCAGCAACAGTCCGACGAGGGTGTTCGGCAGGCTCCAGGCCTTGCCGCTGGCGTCCAGCAGGACATGCAGTGGCGGGCGCAGATGTCGCCAGGCACGCGCGAACCACCGCGCGGATGGCGGCCGGGCGTGCGCTACAGGCGCAGGTCCAGCCACTGCACCACGCTGCCGGTGGCCTGGGGTGTGGCGCTGGCCCGCACCCAGGCCAGGGCCTCGGCCGCGGCCAGGTTGCTGAGCATGTGCGAGGCCTGGTGGGGCTGCGGCGTCACCCGGGTCAGGCCGCGTTCGTCGGTCTGGGTGCTGACACGAACCCAGGCGTCGCGCTCGGCATCGGGCCGGATGGTGGACACCAGCACACCGCGATGGAACACCGGCCCCGGCCGCGCCACAGCTTCCAGGCGATCCAGCGCGCGGCGCACAAAGCTGGCCAGGTTGACCAGCACCGAGGCCGGGTTGCCGGGCAGGCCCATCAGCAGCACCGCGCCGCGGCGCGCCACGTACAGCGGCTTGCCCGGCTTCTGCGCCACCTTCCACAGCACGCGCGTGGCGCCCAGGGCCTCGGCCTGCGGCGCGATCAGATCCTTGTCGCCCACCGAGACGCCGCCGGTGCTGAGCACCAGGTCGGCCTGCTCGAAGCCGCGCTGCAGCGCACCGCTCACCGCCTCCACCGTGTCGGCCACCGGCTCGACGCTGACCTCGGCGTAGCCGGCCCGGGCCAGCCAGGCCAGGATCAGCGGACCGTTGGCGTTGTAGACCTCGCCGGGTCGCAGCTCGCTTCCGGCATCCACGACCTCGTCGCCGCTGACCAGCACGCGGATGCGCGGCGCGCGGATCACCGCGGCGGTGGACACGCCGGCCATCGCCAGCATCGCCACGTGACCGGCATTGAGGCGGCGACCGGGTTCGATCAGCACCGTGTCGCTTCGCAGTTCCTCGCCGCGTCGCCGCAGGTCCTGTCCCGGCGGCGTGCTGCGCAAGAAGCGCACGTGACCGCCTTCGCGCTCGACCCATTCCTGGCGCACCACGGCATCTGCACCCTGCGGGATCAGGCCACCGGTGTAGATGCGGCAGGCATGGCCCGCGGGCAGTTCCGGCAGGCGGTCGTGACCGGCTGCGGCGATCGTGCCGGCCAGCGGCAGACAGGCGCCCGGCTGCGCAGCGTCGGCGGCGCACAACGCGTAGCCGTCCATCGCGCTCTGGTCGAACGGCGGCAGGTCGCAGCGTGCCCGCAAGGCCTCGGCGGTGACGCGGTTCAGGGCCTGCGCCAGCGGCAGCGTCTGCACCGGCAGCGGCGTGATCGCCGCATCCAGCGCGTCGAAGGCCTGCTGCACGCTGATCGCAGCGGCCGCCATCAGCTGTAGCCACCTTCGTGCGGGCGCAGCGTGCGGCAGACCTCGAGCAGGTGGATCAGGCCGGGCAGCACCGCGGCCAGGGTTTCCTCGGCACCGCGGCGCGAACCCGGAAAGGTGGCGACGAAGCTGCTGGCGACCAGGCCCGCGACACCGCGCGAGAGCATGGCGTACGGCGTGCGCGACTGGCCGAAGCTGCGCGCGGCCTCCATGAACCCCGGCAGCGGTGTGGTCAGCATCGGCTCGACGACGTCGACCGTGAAATCCTTCGGCCCCAGCCCGGTGCCGCCGACGGTGATCACGCAATCGGTCTTCTGCGCGACGAAGTGGCGCACGCGCGCCTCGATCTGCGCGCGGTCATCGGGCATGACCTCGAAGGCCGTGATCTCGAAGCCGGCCTCGGCCAGGCGGTCGCGCACCGAGGCGCCCGCCGTGTCCGGCTTCTTCCCCGCCGCCACCGTGTCCGACATCACCAGCACGGCGGCGGTCATGCCGCGCGCCTTGCGCGCGTACTGCGATTTTCCGCCCTTCTTCTGCACCAGGCGGATGTTGCCGATCTTCATCTGCTCGGCGCTCGCATGCGCCTTGAGCATGTCGTAGACGGTCAGCGCCGCGACCGACACCGCGGTCAGCGCCTCCATCTCGACGCCGGTGGCCGAGACGGTCTCGACCTCGGCCAACAGTTCGATACCGTCGTCCACGATCGTGGCCGTGACCTCGGCGCGCAGCACGCCGATCGGATGGCAATGCGGCAACAGGTCCGGCGTGCGCTTGACCGCCATCAGGCCGGCGATGCGCGCGGCCTCGCGCACGTCGCCCTTCTGCACGCTGCCCTCCTTGACGCGGGCCAGGGCCTCCGGCGGCAGCTTCACGAAACCGGCGGCGCGCGCCGTGCGCAGGGTGGTCGGCTTGAGGCTGATGTCACGCATTCAGTTCGCTTCTCCACGCTCGCGGCGTCGCGGCGCCGCGGTCCGGACACGGTCCGGGAGGGTCATGAGTCGGGGCCGATTCCCATCGGGACAAACATCGCCGGACTTCATCCGGGCCGCGCAATGATCGCCGTTCATGCCGGCGTCTGCGCATCCGTTTCGATGCAGCAGCCCTGCACGAAGTCGCTGGTCCCGTCCGGATAGAACTCTTCCTTCCAGATCGGCGCGCGCGCCTTGGTTGCGTCCACCGCGTGGCGCAGGGCGGCAAAGGCCTCGGCCCGATGCGCCGAGCGCACGACCGCGATGATCGCGGACTCGCCGATGCCGAGCCGGCCGATGCGATGCTGCACGCGGCAGACCGGCACGCCGAATTTCTCGCGCGTCTGGATCTCGATCTCCTCGATGATGCGTTCGGCCAGCGGCACGTGGGAGGTGTACTCGAGCCCGGTCACTGCGCGGCCCTGGTGGTGATCGCGCACGGTCCCGGCGAACACCGCCAAGGCGCCGCAGTCATCTCGCTCGGTGTCGGCCAGCAGCAGGTCCAGCGACAGTGCGGCGGACTGGATGCGCGAGGCCTGCAGCTCGGAGGTACGGACGCCCATGTTCATTCCTTCAGCCGCCGCTGACCGGCGGCAGCACGGCGAGTTCGTCGCCCTCGTTGAGAACCTGCGTGCGCGCCACCAGGGTATCGCCCAGGGCGAACGCGCAGCGCTCGAGCTCGGCCGCCAGCTCGCCGTGTGCGGCGAGCCGATCGGCCAGCATCTCCACCGTTGCGCCCGCTGCCAGCTCCAGGCTCAGTCGGTCGGCCCCCGCCAACCGCCGCGTGACGCCCCAGAAGCTCACGTCGATGCGCATCGCGAATCAGCCGCCCAGGTGGTGCATGGTGATGGGACGCTCCGCATAGCCTTGGCGCTCGGCGTAGCCCGCCTCCTTGTGCCAGACGTGGTCGCGCACCGCCTGGGCGAGCTCGCCGTCCGCAGCACCCGCGCGCAGCGGCGTCTTGAGATCGCGGAAGGTCTCCGAGAACAGGCAGGAATACAGCTCGCCGGTCGCCGACAGGCGTACACGGTCGCAGCTCGCGCAGAACGGTCGCGAGATGGTCGGGATGATGCCCAGCCGGAAGCGTTCATCCAGCAGGACATACTCGGCGGGTTCGGCCGTGCGCGGCAGCGCTCGCAGCGCGAACTCGCGTCCGACCTGCTCGAGGATGTCGGCCCGGGTGACCACCTTGTCGCGCGTCCACAGGCCGCGGCCGTCCAGGGGCATGAACTCGATGAAGCGCAGCGACAGGTTCTCCGACATCGCCCAGCGCACCAGCGGCAGCACCTCGTCATCGTTGTAGCCGCGGATGACGACGCTGTTGAGCTTGACCCCGATGCCGGCGCGCCGCGCCGCCTCGATGCCCTGCAGCACCGGCGCCACGTCGCCGCGCGTCATCGCGCGGAAGCGCTCCGGCGTGATGCTGTCGAGGCTGATGTTCAGGTCGTCCAGGCCGGCCGCGCGCAGGGCCGTCGCCAGCGGCGCCAGGCGCACCGCGTTGCTGGTCATGGCGATGCGCCGCAGACCCAGCCCGCGCAGCCCGTTCAGTTCGGCGACGATCTCGACCACGTCGCGGCGCAGCAGCGGCTCGCCACCGGTGAGCCGGATCTCGCCGATGCCGAGTTCGGAAACGAACAGCCGCACCAGCCGCACCAGCTCGTCGCGCCGCAGGATCTGCTCGCGCGGCAGCCATTTCGGGTGCTCGGGCATGCAGTACAGGCACTGAAGGTTGCAGCGGTCGGTCAACGAGACGCGCAGCTTGCGCTTGGGCCGGCCGCGTGCGTCGCGCAGCGTACCTGCGCGCGGCGCCGACTCCAGGGCAGGGACCAAGGGCTGGTTCACGGCGACCACTTTACCGCCGCCAGTGCCTGCACGGTATTGAGATTCAGCGGCGACGCCGCCTGCAGTTGCGCCACCCGGTGCCGCGCGAACCAGCGTCGCGGTGCACGCTCTCCGGCCTGGAACGCCGCACGGGCATCCGCGGCCAGCGCGGTGCGCAGCAGGCAGAAGGTGGGATGGATGCCCGTCTCGTCTGCGAGCACCGCCAGGTCCGCGGCCTCGGCCTGCGCCCGCGCCGCCAGGCGCGTGGCCAGGTCCGGCGGCAGGAGCAGCGCATCGCAGGGCACGCACAGCAGCCAGTCGTGCCGTGCCGCGCCGAGCAATTCCACCAGGCCGGCCAACGGGCCTTCGTGACGCGAGGGATCCGGGTCGGTCAGCACGCGTGCGCCAAGCGCCGCGTAGCGCTCCACGTGCCGGTTGGCCGAGATCAGGATCTCCGCCACCTGCGGACGCAGGGCGTCGAGCGTCCAGGCGATCAGCGGTCGCCCCTCGAATTCCACCCAGCCCTTGTCCACGCCGCCGAAACGCGTGCCGGCGCCGCCGGCGAGGATGCCGCCGCTGATGGCCGCCGCGAACGCCCCTCGTCTCACACGGCCGCCGGATAAAATGGCGTGATGAACCTCTTCGTCTTGTTGGGCGGCATCATCGGATTCGTCATCGGGCGCTGGTCCGGATTGTTCTGGGGCATGCTGATCGGCTACTGGATCGGCCGCGTTCTGCGCAAAACGCTGGCGCACACCGTGCAGACGCGCTTTCTGGACGCCACCTTCGCCGTCATGGGAGCGGTATGCAAGGCCGACGGCCGCGTCTCCGAGGACGAGGTCCGCGTGGCCGAGGCGCTCTTCGCGCGCCTGCGACTGTCCGCCGAGGGACGCAAGGCCGCGCGCGCCGCCTTCAACCGCGGCAAGGCGCCGGGCTTCGATCTCGATGCCGAGGTGGCCGCCTTCGCCAGGGCCTGCCGCGGGCAGCGCCCCCTGGTCGAGATGTTCCTGCAGGTGCAGCTGGCAGCGCTGGCGGCCGACGGCAAGGTCAATGCCGAGGAGCACCGCCTGTTCCTGCGCATCGCCCGCGGGCTCGGCCTGCCCGACGTCGAGGTCCAGCGGCTCGAGGCCAGCCTGCGCATGCACAGCAGCGGCTCGAACGGCTCGCAGCGAAAGCTCGATGACGCCTACGAGGTCATGGGCGTGAACGCCACGGCCAGCGACGACGACCTGAAGAAGGCGTATCGCCGCCTGATGAGCGAGCACCACCCGGACAAGCTCGCCTCGCGCGGCATGCCGGAGAGCATGCGCGAGATGGCCGAGGAAAGGACCCGCGACATCACCGCGGCCTACGACATGATCAAGGCCGCTCGCGGCCTGGCCTGAGGCCGGCTCGCGCGTTGGCACGGCGCGATTTTCTCCCCCTCCCCATGCGGCTTCATCGCATGGGATGGGGGCTGGGCTGAGGGGCGCTGTTCGCGCCGCGCCGCGCCAACCGCGGTCCTGGAAAAAGCGGGCCCTCACCCCGGCCCTCGCCCCGCTGTCGCGGGAGAGGGAGTTCGGGTCGGCGTACCTGACTCGCCGTGCCGCCGTCCGGTGCTCCGCGCAGCTGACGCGCCGCGCCGCGCGCGCCTCGGGGGTGAGCTTCCCGCAGCCGATGCGGCCTCAGCCCGGAGCCAGCGTCTGCGCGATGATCGTCCCCAGTTCCGGCACGCAGGAGCCGCAGTTGGTGCCGCAGCGCAGCTTCGCCCCGAGCGCCTGCGGCGTATGGCAGCCGCCGCGGACCGCCTGCTCGATGCTCTTTCTTCCGACGCCGAAGCAGGAGCAGACCGTGACGCCGGTGTCGGCGCCGTGTTCGAGCGGCTCGCCGACCAGCAGGCCCATGCGGTCGACGTCCTCGAGCTTCTCCTTGGCGAACAGGCCGGACAGCCAGGCACGAGACGGCAGGTCCGGCCGCGGCGAGATGAACAGGCAGGCCTCGATGCGTTCGTCGACCACCCAGGCGGCGCGGAATACGCCGGCGCCCGGGTCCTCGTACTCCAGCCAGTCGGCGTCCGCATCGTCGACCCCGAGCATCGCGCGCGCCGACCGCGGCCAGCCCATGGCCACGCCGCGGCCGGCCAGTTCGTAGCGCGTGAACCGCGCGCCGGTGACGCGCGTCCACCAGATCGCGCCCTCCATCGGGATGGCGCCGCGGCTCAGCGCGAAGTCGAAGATCCGCTGGTCTACGAGCCCGAGCAC